>CAIXMC010000424.1 GCA_903920405.1 uncultured beta proteobacterium | reverse complement strand
GCATCATCCGAGAAAATAACTACGGTGGTTTTACAAGTAGTTTTGAAATTTAGTGGCTATGGCTGATATTAAAAACTACACCCTTAATTTTGGACCCCAGCATCCAGCAGCGCATGGTGTTTTGCGCCTTGTGTTGGAGTTAGACGGCGAGGTCATTGTTCGCGCTGATCCTCATATTGGCCTGTTGCATCGCGCTACCGAAAAACTGGCTGAAACCAAAACTTATATTCAGGCACTTCCTTACATGGATCGACTCGACTATATGTCGATGATGTGCAATGAAAATGCTTACTGTCTAGCCATTGAAAAAATGATGGGGATTGATGTTCCCATTCGTGCCCAATACATTCGGGTAATGTTTTCAGAAATCACGCGGATGCTCAACCATTTGTTGTGGGTGGGCGCACATGCCATTGACTGTGGTGCCATGACCGTGATGTTGTACGCATTTCGCGAACGCGAAGATTTGTTTGACATCTACGAAGCCGTCAGCGGTGCGCGGATGCACGCCGCTTATTTTCGCCCGGGTGGTGTCTATCGCGATCTGCCTGACTCCATGGCACGTCACCAACCCAATAAAATTCGCAGCCCGCAATCTACAGCACAGCTTAATCGCAATCGGGGTGGCAGTCTGCTTGACTTTATTGAAGACTTTACACAGCGCTTTCCGGCTGCCTTGGCGGAGTACCACACCCTGCTCACAGATAACCGCATCTGGAAACAGCGTACCGTAGGCATTGGCGTGGTCAGTCCTGAGCGTGCGTTAAATCTTGGTTTTACCGGCCCCATGTTGCGGGGTTCTGGCATTGCTTGGGATTTGCGCAAGAAACAACCCTATGACGCTTATGCGCACATGGACTTTGATGTGCCCATTGGCAAAACAGGCGACAGTTATGACCGTTACCTGGTGCGCATGGAAGAACTCAATCAATCCAACCGCATCATCAAACAATGTGTCGATTGGCTGCGTGTGAATCCCGGCCCGGTCATCACCAATAACCACAAAGTTGCATCCCCCAGCCGTGAATCGATGAAATCCAATATGGAAGGGTTGATTCATCACTTTAAATTATTTTCTGAGGGTTTTTGTGTTCCCGAGGGCGAAATTTACGCGGCCATTGAGCACCCCAAAGGTGAGTTTGGCATTTACTTGGTCAGTGATGGTGCTAATAAACCTTATCGACTGAAAATTCGTCCGCCTGCTTTTGTTCACCTTGCAGCTTTAAATGAAATGGGCAAAGGACACATGATTGCAGATGCCGTGGCTATTATTGGTACGATGGATATTGTGTTTGGGGAAGTTGATAGATGATTTCTGAAGAAACCAAATTGCGCTTTGCTCAAGAAGTTGCCAAATTTCCACCTGAACAAAAGCAGTCTGCCGTGATGGCTTGTTTGGCGATTGTTCAGCAAGAACTGGGGTTTGTGAGTTTTGAGAGTGAACAACTTGTGGCCGATTATTTAGGCATGGCGCCCATTGCCGTGCATGAGGTCACCACTTTTTACAACATGTACAACACAAAGCCTGTGGGCAAGTACAAATTGAATGTGTGTACCAATCTGCCCTGTCAATTGCGCGACGGAAAACGGGCAATGAACCACCTCAAGAATAAACTGGGCATTGATAACCATCAAACCACATCGGATGGCCTTTTTACCTTGCAAGAGTGCGAGTGTTTAGGGGCTTGCGCTGACGCGCCGGTCTTGTTGGTGAATGATCGCGATATGTGCAGTTTGATGAGCGATGAAAAACTTGATCAATTGGTTGACGGTTTGCGTGCAGCGGAGGTTGCTCCATGATGGCCGCTGATATTCTGGCGAAGTTTCAATCCACCGGTGAACAAACCTGTTTTCACAATCGGCACATTAACCCCCAGATTTGTGCGGGTTTGAATGGCGACAATTGGAAATTAAAAGATTACGAAGAACGCGGTGGTTATCAGGCCTTGCGTAAAGTATTGGGGCAAGATGGTTCTGCTGGCATGTCACCGGAGCAGGTGATATCGTGCGTCAAAGAATCTTCATTGCGCGGGCGGGGTGGGGCGGGTTTTCCTACAGGCCTGAAATGGAGTTTCATGCCCAAACAGTATTTGGGTCAAAAATACTTGATTTGTAATTCTGATGAAGGCGAACCTGGTACTTGCAAAGACCGTGATATTTTGCAGTTTAACCCGCACATCGTGATTGAAGGCATGTTGATTGCAGCTTACGCCATGGGGATTACTGTTGGCTATAACTATATTCATGGCGAGATTTTTGGCACTTACATTCGCTTTGAAGAAGCGTTGAGCCAAGCGCGTGAAGCGGGTTTTTTGGGCAAGAATATTCTGGGAAGCGGTTTTAGTTTTGATTTGTTTGCATTTCATGGCTTTGGTGCTTATATTTGTGGCGAAGAAACTGCTCTTCTTGAGTCCATGGAGGGCAAAAAAGGGCAGCCACGCTTTAAACCCCCTTTTCCGGCCAATTTTGGTTTGTATGGCAAGCCCACTACCATCAATAACACTGAAACTTTTGCTGCCGTTCCATGGATCATTCGCCATGGCGCGCAGGCTTACCTTGACTGTGGCAAGCCAAACAGCGGGGGTACCAAAATCTTTTCGGTCACGGGCGATGTGGAGTTGCCAGGCAATTACGAAGTGCCGATGGGATTGCCATTTTCACAACTTCTTGAATTGGCCGGTGGCGTGCGCACTGGCAGAAAGCTCAAGGCAGTGATTCCTGGCGGATCGTCCTCTCCGATCCTGCCTGCCCGTATCATGATGGACTGTACCCTGGACTACGATGCCATTGCGAAGGCAGGTTCCATGCTGGGTTCGGGGGCTGTGATTGTGATGGATGATTCCCGCTGCATGGTCAAGAGTTTGCAGCGTTTGAGTTACTTTTACATGCACGAGTCGTGCGGACAATGTACCCCGTGCCGCGAGGGTAGCGGGTGGTTATACCGTGTGGTGGACCGCATTGAAAATGGCAAAGGGCGCGATTCCGATATGGAATTGCTCAACTCGGTGGCCGCCAATATTCAGGGTCGAACCATTTGCGCGATGGGTGACGCAGCCGCCTTGCCTGTGCGTTCGATGCTGCAGCATTTCACACCTGAATTTGAATACCACATTACCCACAAAACCTGTATGGTCGCGGCCTACGTTTGAGCGGATCACAAGATGATTGAAATTGAACTCGACGGCAAAAAAGTAGAAATCGCTGAAGGCAGCACGGTCATGCATGCGGCTGAAAAAGCAAATACCTTCATTCCACACTTTTGTTATCACAAAAAATTAAGCATTTCTGCCAACTGTCGCATGTGCTTGGTCGAAATTGAAAATGCACCCAAACCCATGCCGGCTTGCGCTACAACCGTCGCCAAAGGGATGGTGGTGCATACACACTCTGATAAAGCCATTCAGGCACAACAGTCCGTCATGGAGTTTTTGCTCATCAATCATCCGCTGGACTGCCCGATTTGTGATCAGGGCGGCGAGTGCAAGTTGCAAGATGTAGCCGTGGGTTACGGTTCGTCTGTTTCACGTTATGCCGAAGATAAACGAGTGGTGACTGGCAAGGATGTTGGCCCCTTGATTTCCATGCAGGAAATGAGTCGGTGCATTCACTGCACTCGCTGCGTTCGCTTTGGACAGGAAATTGCGGGTGTGATGGAACTTGGGATGTCTCATCGTGGTGAACACAGCACGATTGAAACTTTTTTGTCAGGTTCAATAGATTCTGAACTCTCAGGCAACATGATTGATCTTTGTCCGGTCGGCGCATTGACCAGCAAACCGTTTCGTTACAGTGCGCGCACTTGGGAATTGTCGCGTCGCAAGTCCATCAGCCCACACGACTCTACCGGTGCCAATTTGATCGTGCAGGTCAAAAATAACCGTGTCATGCGGGTGTTGCCTCTGGAAAATGAAGCTGTGAACGAGTGCTGGTTGGCTGACCGCGACCGTTTTTCTTACGAGGCTTTGAACAGTCCTGAACGATTGACTGTGCCGATGATCAAGCACGCAGGCGAGTGGATGGAAGTGGATTGGAAAACTGCGCTAGAACATGTTGCCAATGGCCTCCGGCAGATCAGTGCTGAGTTTGGTGCTGCGAGCATCGGTGCGTTGGTTAGTCCCCACTCTACGCTTGAAGAGCTGCATCTTGCCGTCAAGTTGATGCAGGGGTTGGGTAGCCCCAACATCGACTACCGTTTACGCCATGCCGAATTTGTTGCGCCTGAAGGTATTCATACTCTTGGCATGTCCATTGCATCGCTTTCACAGCTTCAAAGCGTTTTGGTGCTTGGATCTAACCTGCGCAAAGACCATCCCTTGTTTGCTCAACGCATTCGTCAGGCCACACGTCATCACTCATGCGTTGTGAGCGCGTTGGTTGAGAAGTCGCAAAATTGGGCGATGCCTGTTGCGAATTGGTTGGAAGCTGATGCAACACAATGGACTGCTGCCTTAGCCGGTGTTGTGGCAGCGGTAGCTGCTGCCAAAGGTATCAATTCTCCAGTGGAAGGTGTGGTGAATGCCCAGACGACAGCTATTGCACAGAGTTTGATGACAGACAAGCGTTCTGCCATTTTGCTTGGCAACGCCGCAGTTCATCATGCCAAGGCATCCAGTTTGCTGGCTATGGCCAATTGGATAGCGGAACATACGGGCGCGGTGGTAGGGCACTTGACCGAAGCGGCCAACACAGTGGGCGCACAGTGGGTGGGGGCAGTGCCTGGTGCGTTGGGCATGAATGCAGCACAAATGTTGAATGGCTCGCTCAAAGCAGTACTCTTACTCAACAATGAACCCAAATTTGACTCTGCCGCACAATCCATGGATGGGCTGTCTAAATCAAAGATGGTCGTGTCTTTAAGTCCGTTCAATGCCAATAGTGACTGTTGTAATGTCATGCTGCCCATTGCACCGTTTACAGAAACATCGGGGACTTATATCAATGCCGAAGGTCGTGTTCAAAGTTTTCACGCAGTGGTCAAACCCTTGGATGAAACGCGACCTGCCTGGAAAGTATGGCGCGTGTTGGCCAATATGCTTGACGTGCCAGAGTTTGACTTTGCATCGTCAAAAGATGTACTTCAAAGCATTCCCGGGTTTGCTTTTAGTGACACATCGGGTGATGTTGTGAGTGTGACACCCGAGCGATTAAGCAATAGAACCAGAGCAGCGATGGATATTACGCCCTGTGAAGTTGCGCCTATCGTGGCAAGTATCTACCAGATCGATGGCATGGTTCGACGCGCTAAAAGCCTGCAATTAACAGCAGATGGTCGTCAGCACCTTTCGAGCGAAAGGGTCATTGCATGATTGACTTTGTATTTGGCTTAGGGATCGGTTTTATCGACGCGCCTTGGTGGCGTGACTTGGCCTGGCCTGTTGCTTGGGCGTTGCTCAAAATTACCTTGCTGCTGATGCCTTTGATGGGGGGAGTGGCTTACCTGACATTGTGGGAGCGTAAGCTCATCAGTTGGATGCAAATTCGCCTTGGTCCTAACCGTGTGGGTCCGTTTGGGTTGTTGCAGCCGATTGCTGATGCCTTGAAACTATTGACGAAAGAAATTTTGGTGCCCACCCATGCCAACAAAGAGTTGTTTTTTCTGGGGCCTGTGCTGACCCTCATGCCTGCACTGGTGGCATGGGCGGTTATTCCCTTTGGGCCTGATATTGTCCTCTCCAACATCAACGCTGGTTTGCTGTTTGTCATGGCAGTTGCTTCCATGGAGGTTTATGGTGTGGTGATTGCCGGGTGGTCGTCCAATTCCAAATATCCATTTTTGGGTGCCATTCGCGCTTCAGCTCAAATGGTGAGTTATGAATTGGCGATGGGTTTTTGCATTGTGATTGTGATGATGGTCTCTGCCAGTTTGAACATGACAGACATTGTGATGAGCCAAAGCCGAGGTCAATTTGCACAATGGGGATTGAATTTTTTGTCGTGGAACTGGCTGCCACTGCTACCCATATTGGTGGTTTATTTCATATCGGGGTTGGCCGAGACCAATCGTCACCCGTTTGATGTGGTCGAGGGCGAATCTGAAATTGTGGCTGGCCACATGGTGGAATACTCAGGTATGTCTTATTCAACGTTTTATCTGGCTGAATACGCCAATATGTGGTTGATGTCTGTTTTGACCAGTATTCTCTTTTTGGGTGGGTGGCTGTCACCCATTGACAGTGTCTTGTTCAATTGGGTACCCGGCTGGATTTGGTTGGGCCTAAAAACCTGCCTGGTTGTCACCTTGTTTATTTGGGTAAGAGCTACCTTTCCCCGTTACCGTTACGACCAAATTATGCGATTGGGTTGGAAAATATTTATTCCAGTCACGCTGGTATGGTTGGTGGTTATTGCAGTATGGATGCAAACCCCCTGGAATATTTGGAACTAAGGATATCCCAAAGCGGACGAGTCAAATGCAAAAGTTATTGATGACCCTATCCTAAACCTGGTTCATGTTCAAACCCATCTTGAGTATTATTGTGAGTTCAAAAAAATCAGCCTTTTCTCTCAAGGATTTTTTGTCCAGTTTTATGCTGACTGAATTTTTTCAGGGATTGGCATTGACGGGAAAATATGCATTTCGCAGAAAAATCACACTCGAGTATCCTGAAGAAAAAACCCCTTTGTCGCCCCGCTTCAGGGGTTTGCACGCCTTGCGGCGTTACGAGAACGGCGAAGAGCGGTGTATTGCCTGCAAATTATGTGAAGCCGTTTGCCCTGCCATGGCCATCACCATTGAATCTGAAATCAGAAACGATGGTTCGCGTCGCACCACCCGTTATGACATTGACTTGACCAAGTGCATTTTTTGTGGCTTGTGCGAGGAAAGTTGCCCCGTAGATTCCATTGTTGAGACCCCACTTTTTGAGTATCACGGCGAAAAACGGGGAGATTTATATTTCACCAAGGACATGTTATTGGCCATTGGCGACAGGTATGAAAAAGAAATTGCTACTGCCAAGGCGGCAGATGCAAAATACCGTTGAGATAGTGGAAAGATAAATTAAATATGGATGTCAAGACTGCTTTGTTTTATGTTTTTGCTGCAATTATTTTATTTGCAGCCTTTCGTGTCGTCACGGCGCGCAACCCCGTTCATGCTGTCTTGTTTTTGGTGTTGACTTTTTTTCAGACCTCCATGATCTGGATGCTCCTCAAAGCCGAGTTTTTGGCTATTTCTTTGGTGCTGGTTTATGTGGGTGCGGTCATGGTGTTGTTTTTATTTGTGGTCATGATGCTTGACATTCGCATGGATGGCATTCGTGAGGGATTTTGGAAACATTTCCCCATGGCTGCGCTCATTGGTGTCTTTATTATTTTCGAGATGTCTGCTGTTTTAATGGGTGGTTTTAGCGCGGGTGATGAACCTGCTGTTTTGCCAATAGTGGCGGATATGAAAATGTCCAACACCAAAGAATTAGGCAAGTTGCTCTATACCCACTATTTGTACCCGCTCGAAATTGCTGCTGCTCTTTTGTTGGTGGGCATGATTTCAGCTATCGCACTCACCCTAAGACAGCGTAAAGACGTTAAAGCGATTGATCCCGCGGATCAGGTCAGTGTCCGTGCGGCAGATCGCTTGGTTATCGTCAAAATGGCGACAACGCAGGCCGCACCACTGGAGGGTAAAGCATGACGCTAACTTTGGGTCACTTTTTGTCATTGGGCGCTATTTTGTTTGCGCTCTCAGTGGTTGGTATTTTTTTGAATCGCAAAAACCTGATTGTTCTGATGATGGCGATCGAACTGATGCTTCTGGCAGTCAATACCAATTTTGTTGCCTTTTCTTACTACCTTGGCGACATGCATGGACAGATTTTTGTCTTTTTTATCATGACAGTAGCAGCCGCAGAATCTGCCATCGGATTGGCCATTCTGATTCTTTTGTTCCGTAACAAGTCCAGCATCAATGTGGATGAACTCAATTCGTTAAGGGGTTGAACATGTGTGCAACCCTCTCTGCTTCCACCCTTCTGGCCATTCCTCTGTTGCCCCTGGCAGCCTCTGTGACGGTTGGCATTTTTGGAACAAAACTTGGTGGTAACCTAATAGGGCGTCTGGCTGCTCATTCCCTGACCATTTTGGGTGTCTTCATGGCGTTTGTGCTCTCCGCCATTACCCTTAAAAACGTGGTGCTTCATGACGCACGCTTTGACGATACCATTTACACCTGGATGGTGTTGGGTGGCCTCAAAATGGAAGTTGGTTTTTTGGTTGATGGTTTAACGGCCATGATGATGACCGTTGTTACCTTCGTATCGCTGATGATTCATATCTACACCATCGGTTACATGCAAGAGGACAAAGGCTATAACCGCTTCTTTTCCTATATCTCGCTCTTTACCTTTTCCATGCTGATGCTGGTGATGAGCAACAACATGTTGCAACTGTTTTTTGGTTGGGAAGCCGTCGGATTGGTGTCCTATTTGTTGATTGGATTTTGGTTCAATAAGCCATCGGCCAATTTTGCCAATATGAAGGCGTTTTTGGTCAATCGGGTGGGGGATTTTGGTTTTATTCTGGGCATCGGTTTATTGGTGTCCTACAGTGGCACACTCAATTACCACGAAAACTTTGAACAGGCGGCTGAACTTTCGCAGTTTCTTTTGCCTGGCACCCACTGGATGTTAATGACGGTCATTTGCATTTGTTTGTTCATTGGTGCCATGGGTAAATCTGCACAATTTCCTTTGCATGTCTGGTTGCCAGATTCCATGGAAGGTCCTACCCCCATTTCTGCATTGATTCATGCCGCTACCATGGTCACTGCGGGTATTTTTATGGTCGCCAGAATGTCTCCATTGTTTGAGTTAAGTGACACCGCTCTTAACTTTATCCTGGTGATTGGTTCTATTACCGCCTTGTTCATGGGTTTTCTGGGCATCGTTCAAAATGACATCAAACGGGTGGTGGCTTATTCCACGCTGTCGCAATTGGGGTACATGACGGTGGCATTGGGCGCGTCAGCCTATTCTGTTGCCGTGTTTCATTTAATGACACACGCTTTCTTTAAGGCTTTGTTGTTCCTGGCGGCGGGATCAGTCATCATGGGGGTGCATCACAACCAGGATATTCGGTGGATGGGAGGCTTGCGCAAATACATGCCCATCACTTGGGTCACTTTTTTGCTGGGGTCACTCGCGCTCATTGGCACGCCTTTGTTTTCTGGCTTTTATTCCAAAGATGCCATCATCGTGGCGGTTCACGCTAGCCAGTTGCCAGCAGCCGGTTTGGCTTATTTTTCCGTGCTTGCGGGCGTTTTTGTCACGGCGTTTTATTCGTCTCGCCTGTACTTTTTAGTGTTTCACGGATCAGAGCGTATGGACCAAAATCCAGACAAACACCATGCCCACCATACCCATCATGGACACCAAGGTACACACAAGCCTCACGAATCTCCCTGGGTCGTGACTGTGCCGCTCATTATGTTGGCTATTCCATCTGTGTTGATTGGTTATTTGACAATATCTTCAATTTTATTTGGAGACTTTTTCTATGGTTCTATTCTTGTTAATTCTGAAATTCACAAGGCGATGGAAATGTTGCGTGAGGAGTTTCATGGCCCTGCACAAATGGCCTTTCACGGCTTAATGTCAGCGCCCTTTTGGTTGGCGTTGGGTGGTGTCCTCAGTGCCTACTATCTGTACATGGTCAATCCAGCACTGCCCACAGCTATCAGGAAACGTTTTCAAACAGTTTATACCGTTCTTGAAAATAAGTATTACATTGACTGGTTTAACGAAAATGTATTGGCACCTTTGGTGCGTGGTTTGGGTACTGCACTGTGGAAGGCAGGCGATCAGGGTGTTATTGACGGTGCCTGCGTGAATGGTTCGTGGCGCTTGGTGGGTTGGGTTTCAGGCGTAGTGAGAAAATTCCAAACGGGTTATCTGTATGATTATGCATTGACCATGGTTTTGGGTGTTTTTGTCTTGATGACATACTTTGTCTGGCTCAAATAGGAGAAATATAAAAATGGGTTTGCTGAGCCTGGCTATTTGGACACCAATTATTTTCGGTGTCATTTTGTTGATATTGGGGCGTGACGATCAAGCCAATGTTGTTCGTTGGGTTGCTCTGATCGGCGCGTTATTGGGGTTGATGGTCACCATCCCCCTGTACATTCATTTTGATGTGACTACAGCATCCATGCAATTTGTGGAATGGTTGCCGTGGATTGATCGTTTTAATATTCATTACCATTTGGGAATTGATGGCATTTCGCTTTGGTTTGTGCTTTTGACGGCATTCATCAATGTTATTGTGGTCATTGCCGGTTGGGAAGTTATTACTCAACGTGTCAATCAATACATGGGCGCTTTTCTTATTTTAAGTGGCCTGATGATTGGTGTATTTTGTGCTTTGGATGGCATGTTGTTTTATGTTTTCTTTGAAGCCACTTTAATTCCGATGTACCTTATTATTGGTATTTGGGGCGGTGCCAATAAAATATATGCTGCATTCAAGTTTTTTTTATACACGCTGCTGGGTTCATTATTGCTGTTACTGGCATTGATTTATTTGTACAACGCATCCAATGGCAGTTTTGATATGTTGCTTTGGCAACAACTTCCCCTTGAGGGCACTGTGCAAACGTGGCTGTTTTTTGCATTTTTGGCCGCTTTTGCTGTGAAAGTTCCCATGTGGCCGGTGCATACCTGGCTGCCTGATGTGCATGTGGAAGCCCCTACGGGTGGCTCGGCAGTGCTGGCAGCCATCATGCTTAAACTTGGCGCTTATGGTTTCTTGCGATTTTCTTTGCCTATTACGCCTGACGCTGCGCACGAGTGGGCAGGTTTGATGATTGCTCTGTCGTTGGTGGCAGTGATTTATGTTGGGTTGGTCAGTTTGGTTCAAACCGATATGAAAAAGCTGGTGGCGTATTCGTCGGTTGCACATATGGGTTTTGTCACACTTGGTTTTTTTATTTTTAATGACCTAGGTGTTGCAGGTGGCATTGTGCAAATGATTTCTCATGGCTTTGTCTCTGCTGCCATGTTCCTGGGGATTGGTGTCTTGTATGACCGTGTGCATTCACGTGATATTGCAAGTTACGGCGGCGTCATCAACACCATGCCTAAATTTACAGCCTTTGCCTTGCTCTTTTTTATGGCTAATTGTGGATTGCCGGGCACGGCTGGTTTTGTGGGCGAGTGGATGGTGATTTTGGGTGCTGTCCAGTTTAATTTCTGGGTGGGTATGGCTGCAGCCAGTGCATTATTCTTTGGCGCTGCCTACACGCTGTGGATGTTCAAGCGGGTCTATCTTGGCCATGTAGCCAATGACCATGTCAAAAAAATGCACGATATATGCCCACGAGAATTCTTATTTTTGACCCTGTTGGCCGTGTTGATTCTTTACATGGGACTTTTCCCCAAGCCCATCACCGATGTGATGGATGTCTCTGTGGCAGAGTTACTCCAACACGTTGCCCAGTCAAAACTAAACACTGTCAACTGATTTGCATACCTTGAAGATAAGAGAGTTCCATGATTGACCAACTCAGTTTGATTGTTGTTTATCCCGAGATGCTTTTGTTCATCATGGCATGTGTCATTGCCTTGTTTGACTTGACCGTCAAGAGTTCGCAGCGCACCGAGACTTATATTTTGACCATGCTCTCTCTCGCCGTGGTTGCCGCTTTGCAAGCCAACTACGCTGTGACCGGACACACCCTGCATGGTTTTGGCAACATGGTCGTCCACGATGTCATGGGCAATTGGCTCAAGTGTTTTGCTACTTTGGCATTGATGGCTACTCTGGTTTATGCCAAGCCGTATGCAGTTGACCGCGACATGTTGAAGAGGGGGGGCGAACTCTTTGTACTCAGTCTTTTCTCTCTGCTGGGCATGTTTGTCATGATCTCTGGCAACAATTTTCTGGTCATTTATCTGGGTATCGAGTTATTGACTTTTTCCAGTTACGCACTGGTGGCGTTACGACGCGATCACACGCTGGCCACTGAAGCCGCCATGAAATATTTTATTTTGGGTGCTTTGGCATCTGGATTTTTACTTTACGGTTTGTCCATGCTCTACGGTGCTACGGGTTCTCTTGACTTGCAAGAGGTTTTCAAAGCCATCAATTCAGGCCAAATCAAACATCAGGTTCTCGTATTTGGTCTGGTGTTTGTGGTGGCAGGTCTGGCTTTCAAGCTGGGGGTCGTACCTTTTCACATGTGGATTCCTGATGTTTATCAAGGCGCGCCCACTGCCATCACCTTGCTGGTGGCTGGTGCGCCCAAACTGGCAGCCTTTGCAGTCTTCATGCGTTTGTTGGTTGAAGGTCTGTTTCCCTTGGCCGTTGATTGGCAGCAGATGCTGATGGTTTTGTCGGTGTTATCGCTTGCCATTGGTAATCTGGCGGCTATTGCCCAGACCAATCTTAAGCGCATGCTTGCTTTTTCCACTATCTCACACATGGGCTTTGTTCTCATCGGGATGATGTCTGGCGCTGGTGGCACTCAAGTATCGATAGCAGGACATGGTTACAGCGCATCCATGTTTTATGTAGTGTCGTACGTCTTAACCACACTGGCGAGCTTTGGTGTGATTTTGCTCATGGCACGTACCGGATTTGAAAGTGAAGAAATTTCTGACTTTGCGGGGTTAAACCAACGCAGTCCCTTCTACGCCGGAGTCATGACACTTTGTATGTTTTCCCTGGCTGGTATTCCACCCATGTTGGGTTTTTATGCCAAATTGGCTGTGTTGCAGACTTTGTTGGCCTCAGGTGGTGCATTGCACCTGGCTGTGGCCGTGTTTGCCGTGATGATGTCCCTAGTGGGAGCTTTTTATTATTTGCGTGTTGTCAAGGTCATGTATTTTGATGCTCCTGAAATCAATAGCGCAGTGACATCATCGTTTGATGTGCAGGCAGTGCTGACTCTCAATGCTGCCTTATTGTTGGTTCTGGGTCTGATGCCAGGTTCTTTAATGACGATCTGCACAAATTCCATTACGCAAATGCTGGCAAACTGACATTCACGGTATTGGAACATTTGAGTTGTGACCGAACAATTGTCCGAAATCCAGGTCAGTAGCACAGAGTTGTTTCAGGGGCAACTGCTGCGTGCTTGTCGTGACGAGGTCAGACTGCCTAATGGTGCAGTGGTTATGCGTGAGTATGTTGTTCACCCTGGTGCAGTCATGGTGATTCCTTTGCTTGAAGATGCACAGGGGCAAATAGAGCTTGTGCTTGAACGACAATTTCGCTACCCCATGGGTCGCGTCATGATTGAGTTTCCAGCAGGTAAATTAGATGCAAGGGAATCGTGCTTTGATTGTGCCGTTCGCGAGCTGCGAGAGGAAACAGGTTACACAGCCGCTCAGTGGGCACATGCTGGTACGTTGAACCCACTGATTGCTTATTCCACAGAATTCATTGACATTTGGTTTGCGCGCCATCTTACTTTAGGCCAACGCCAGCTTGATGATGAGGAGTTTTTGGAAGTTTTTACGGTTGTGCCAGATACTTTTTTTGCCATGTGCCAAAACGGTGAGATCACAGATGGTAAGACCTTGGTTGCTGCACTTTGGTTACAAAATATGCAATCTGGCTTGTGGTCACTGGACTGGAAGAGTGTTTATCATGAATGTTAGTTCAGTGCATGCCTATCCGGTTGGCACAGGTTGACCGGGAACTGAATGGCTTGGAGCCACGATATCGTACAGATTTCGATATGTTGGTGCTTTTGCCTGTGATGCGATTTTCAAAACGCTATCAAATGCCACCATCGGCCAGAATCGGCGGTTGAATCTGAATACAAATTCGTTCAGGTATGTCTGCAAATG
>CAIXMC010000423.1 GCA_903920405.1 uncultured beta proteobacterium | reverse complement strand
GGCTTCAAGCACGCCCATGACAAGCATTTGGGCGATTCCCAACGATGTACCGAGTACCCCTGAAAGTCTGAAAAAACTGGCCAGGGTTTTGGCCATACCCATGGCAGATTTGAGTAAAAAGCTCCAGGGTGTCGATAAAACCTTTGTGTGGCTCAAACGTCATGTTGATGAGTCTGTGGCCAAAGAAGTTGCGAAGCTGGGTATTGAAGGCGTTCATCAGCGCGTGGAATACAAACGTCAGTACCCCGAAAACGAAGTCGCAGCCCATGTGGTGGGCTTTAATAATGTTGAAGATCAAGGCATTGGTGGTATTGAACTGGCCTTCAATCGTGAACTCGGTGGGCGCAATGGTTCGCGTCGGGTGATTAAAAACCGCAAAGGCCATGTGGTGGAAGATGTGGTGGAACAAGTGGCGCCGGTAGATGGTCTTGATGTGCATTTAAGCATTGACAGTCGTCTCCAGTTTTTTGCCTTTCAACAAATCAAGGCGGCGGTGCAGCAGCACAAGGCACAGTCTGGCAGTGTTGTTGTGCTTGATGTGCAAACTGGCGAAGTGCTGGCCATGGCCAATTACCCTAGTTTTATGCCCGACCAGCGACAAAAACCAGCAGATTTTGCACTGCGCAACCGAGCGCTGACCGACCCCTTTGAGCCTGGCTCTACCATGAAACCTTTTGTCATTGCTTTGGCATTGAACAAAGGTATCGTCACGCCAAACACCCTGATTCAGGCGGCGCCGGGTTCCATGACCGTTGGCAATTTCACCATCAAGGATTCACATGCGCACGGCATGTTGAGTGTGAGTGAAGTCATTCAAAAATCCAGCAACATCGGGACAGCCAGAATTGCCATGAAATTGTCTGCGCGTGAGATGTGGGAGATGTACAGCAGCGTGGGCTTTGGTCAAAAACCGGTGCAGCCATTTCCACGGGTTGTCAGAGGACAACTTCGCCCCTACAAGGCCTGGCGACCTGTTGAACAGGCCACCATGAGCTATGGTTATGGTGTCTCGGTCAGTTTGACGCAGTTGGCACGCGCTTATACGCTTTTTGCGCGTGACGGTGATGTCATGCCGGCCTCACTGCTGAAAGTGAATACGCCTGCTGTCAGTCAGCCAGTGATTCAAGGCAAGGTAGCGCATGAAGTTCGCGAGATGCTGCACTTGGTCACAGATGTGGGTGGTACCGCGCCCCTGGCTCAATCCCTGGGCTATTCTGTCGGCGGAAAAACGGGTACAGCGTACAAATATGAAGGGCGTGGACGTGGCTACGCAGCCAATAAATACAGGGGCGTGTTTGCGGGCATTGCCCCCATTGATCACCCGCGTATTGCTGTGGCCGTGATGATTGACGAACCCAGCGGTGGACTGCATTTTGGTGGCGATGTGGCTGCTCCCGTTTTTAGTCTGACGGTGCAACAAGCTCTCAGGGTTCTGGGTGTCACCCCTGACATGGCCGCAGAGCCACGCACGGTGGATCGTCTGGCGGGGGAAGGCATTTGATGTTGCAGTTTCACACGCCTCTTGATGCAGTGCGATGGTTGAAAACCCTGGTCACGGGCACACTGCGTACCGACAGCCGATCTGTGCTGCCTGGCGATGGCTTTTTAGCCTGGCCAGGGGCTGCCGTGGAGGCAAGAGTGCATGTGGCCAGTGCCCTGGCCAAAGGGGCGGTGGCTTGTCTGGTGGAGCACGCCGGTGTCGATAATTTTGGTTTTACCGATGCGCGTATTGCCACCATGGCTGATTTAAAGCGTTTAAGTTCGGTGATTGCCATTTGTTATTTTGATCACCCCAGCGCAGCGCTCAAAGTGGTGGCTGTGACTGGCACCAATGGCAAAACTTCGACGGCATGGTGGCTGGCACAGGCGCTCTTGTATTTAGAGCTGTCTGCGCCTGTTCCATCAGCGTTTGTGGGCACTTTGGGCATAGGTGTTGTTCCCGATGTGGTGAGTAGCGGCCTGACCACGCCCGACCCCGTGACCTTGCAAGGGGCATTGCGGCATTTTGTCGATGCTGGCATTCAAGTTTGCGCGATGGAGGCCTCGTCCATCGGGCTTGAAGAGCACCGTTTGGTGTGTACTGCCATTCTTACGGCCATTTTTACCAACTTGACGCAAGATCATCTGGATTACCACGGCACCATGGCCGCTTATGGTCAAGCCAAGGCCAAATTATTTGCCTGGCCAGGGCTGCGATTTGCCGTGGTCAACGTGGATGACCCTTTTGGCTCCGCGTTGGCTGCAGAACTGTCAGAAAAACAACGGTCTGGCGCTCCTCGTTTGTGGACGGTGTCGATGCAAGCCGGGTCTGATGCCAGCTTGAAGGCACAGGCCATTGAACACACCAGTCAGGGGGTTCGTTTTACGGTGGTAGAAGGTGATCAACGCTGTGATGTGGTCACTTGTCTGACCGGTCTTTTTAATGTGGCCAACCTTTTGGGGGTGATTGCCGCCATGCGCACTCTGGGCGTTCCCCTGGATTCTGCGGCGCAATCCTGTGCGCGTTTGACACCTGTTCCCGGTCGAATGGAATGTGTATGCCATGCAGGCCAGCCTTTGGTGGTGGTGGATTACGCCCACACCCCGGATGCCTTGGCTAAAGCGCTCGACGCTCTTCGACCCGTTGCAAAACAGCGCGGCGGGCAACTCTGGTGCGTGTTGGGCTGCGGTGGCGACCGAGACACCTCCAAACGCCCTCTGATGGGTGCTGTTGCAGCAGGCCACGCTGACCGTATCATGGTGACAAGTGACAACCCGCGCAGTGAAGCCATCGATGCCATCATCAGCCAAATTTTGCTGGGGCTGGTCGGCATCCCTGATGTGGTGGCAGAGCCTGACCGTGCCAGCGCCATTGCCCAAACCTTGACCCAGGCCAAAAGTGTGGATGTGGTGCTGATCGCGGGCAAAGGCCATGAAAATTACCAGGAAATCTTGGGTGAACGGCTGCATTTTTCAGACATGGAGCAAGTCAGAAAAATGCTGGAACATCGTGAAACCGCGGTGCTTTCCATGATGAACTTGTCACAGGTTGCTGTATGGCTTGATCAGGCTCAATGGGTGGCATCCGGCACATCCTTCGATGATGTGGCGATTCACCGTGTCCACACCGACACCCGCACCGTCGCACCTGGCGATTTGTGGGTGGCGCTGCGTGGCGAGCATTTCGACGCCCTTGATTTTTTGCAGGAAGCCCGCCAAAAAGGAGCTGTCGCCGTCATTTGTCAGGGCGATGATGCTGTTGAACGGCTGGGTCAATCGGGCTTGCCTGGTTTTGTGGTGAGCGATGCGCGCGTGGCATTGGCGCAACTGGCCACGCACTACCGCAGACGGTTGGGTGTGATGATGATGGCAGTCACAGGCAGCAATGGCAAAACCACGGTCACACAAATGATCGCATCCATCCTGCGTGCCTTTTTGGGCGATGCCACTTTGGCCACTTTGGGCAATTTCAACAACGACATCGGCGTGCCGCTGACCGTCCTTCGATTGACCACCCAACACAAAATGGCCGTAGTCGAGCTGGGAATGAATCACCCCAACGAAATAGCCGCCCTGGCAGCCATTGCCCAACCCACCGTGGCACTGGTCAATAACGCCCAGCGCGAGCACCTTGAATTCATGCACACCGTTGAAGCAGTCGCGCATGAAAATGGGTCGGTCATTGATGCCTTGCCCGCTGACGGTGTGGCCGTGTTTCCTGCCGATGATGCCTTTAGTTCTGTCTGGACTCATCAAGC
>CAIXMC010000422.1 GCA_903920405.1 uncultured beta proteobacterium | reverse complement strand
TGCAAATCGACCTCAGCGGCTCATTTTTCACCATTTTTGCGCCCCATAGGGGGTACTATGGGGCGCAAAAATGGCAAAAACTGATCTCGCTGGGGTCGATTTTCGCTATCGATGCCCTAAGTCCGACAGGCTGCTAGTGCATTCTGGATTCCCGCCTTCGCGGGAATGACGGAACTGGCTGAAGAACAAATTCACCCTGATGTGAATAAACTCGAAAATCATAGCCATTTCCGTAGTCGGACTGAAGTCTGATCTGAGGAGAGCTTTCTTGTACCATTCGGTGTGGCTTGGAATGCGATGAAAGTCAGCACAAATATCACTAAAAAATTATAGAATTTACGTTTATCTGTCAAAAAATGCAACTTTGTGCTAAAATTTGGTCATCAAAGGAGTCTTATGCACCATGAAAGATGACCCAGTAGAAAAATCTTTTTGTACTACGCGCGAAGCTGCCACCTTGTTGGGTGTGTCAGTAGGAACCGTGCAGCTTTGGGTTGAAAGCGGCCTGTTGCAGGCCTGGAAAACCACTGGAGGCCATCGTCGCGTTCTGCGCGATTCCATCGACTCGCTGCTGCACAAAAGTCCAACGGTCACGCCTCATGGTAGCGTGACGACAGCCATTCATGCTCGCCCGCTGCGCATCCTGGTGGTAGAAGATGATGACAGATTGTTACAGTTGTACCTGTTTAAGTTCTCGGCCTGGCCCATGAAACCTGTGGTCAGTCTGGCCAACAATGCCGTGGCAGGGTTGTTGATGATGGGGCGCAGCAATCCTGATTTGTTGATCACTGACTTGAACATGCCAGGCATGGACGGCTTCAATATGCTACGGGTACTGCATCAAACCCCGGACGTGAGTCACACTACCATTGTGGTGGTGAGCGGTCTGGATGCCGCCGGCATTGCATCACAGGGTGGCCTTCCCGATGGCATAGAAGTTTTACCCAAACCCGTTCCGTTTGAACGTTTGCAAACCATTGCCGCTGGCGTTGCCATTCGTTACCAACCCGTGACCACAGGAGACTAACCATGCATCTTGATATTGATTCATCAATTCTCGACATCATGAACGAAGGTATCATATTGATCAATTACAAGGCTCATGTCATTGGTTACAACAAGGCTGCCACAGCCTGGTTGCCTTTGTCCAACGCCGCCCTACTTACGATCAGACGTTTCATTGCGCAGGGACTGGTTGGTATCACGCAGTTTCCGGTTCAGGTTGATTTATTGCAAGACTCTGATGCAGTCAGCCCGTTGGGTGTTAGTACCTGGTTATGCAAAAACAGCATGCTCGACTATGTGATATTCATCGTTTCACCGCTTCAACCTGTGGCTCACCTTGCCCCCGTTGCCAAGCCTGAAACAACCGATCAGCGCTTCATGGCGTTGATGGGGGAACAAATTCGCCAGAAAATTGCGCAGTTTCATGCCTTGACTCCAACGGAAATGGCGGATACTGCACTGAAAGCCAACATTTTTCAAATTGATGCCTTACTTGAAGAAATAGCCAATTTATCGGTATTGAAGCAGCGCGATCAGGTATTTGCTTCTGAGCGAATCGATATCAATGAACTCATTCGCGGTGTCTTTAACCAGCTTGAACTGACGAATTACCATGAGTTTGATACCGGTCAAACGCCACAGGGGGTCATTTATGGTGATGCCATCTGGTTGTCTTATGCTTTCAATGTATTGCTTTCGGCATTGATGCGCGGTTTGACTCCAAAAGGTTCTCTCTACGTCAAATCACGGCAATTGGGCGACTTTGTCGTGGTGTCAGGACGCAGTGTTCTGCATGAACCCATGTTATCAGCGCAGAATGACCAATCCCCTGATGCTTCTCAGATCGAAAGCCCTGAAAAAAACGAAACCATCCACCTTGCAGCACGCATGTTGATGTGCCAGCGCATTTGTGAATTGCACGGTGGCTTTCTCAAAATGGAGTTCCAGCCCGTAACATGCGACACTGATATGGCGCGCCCCATTGAATCATTTGTTTTGACCCTGCGCAGTGGTCTGCCCGAGCACGAACGCAGCCGTGCATCCTGCTCTGAATGCCGACTGAATCTTCAGGCACAGGCTTATGCTGCTGACATTGCTCAACTTTTATCCAACCCGGCTTCATAACTTTACGAGGTAATTGACATGTCTCAAATTCTGATTGTGGATGACCATTCCGACATCCGCCGCTTGCTCAGCGTTACTTTGGGCAAAGATTTTTCGATTGCGGAGGCCGAGGACGGCATAGCCGCTCTTGAGATCATACGGCGACTGCCACCGCAATTGGTGTTGCTCGATGTGATGATGCCCGGTGAAGTGGATGGACTCGCTGTTCTGGATGCCATCAAAAGCGACCCCAAAACCAAGTCGATTCTGGTGGCCATGATCACGGCGCGCGGGCAGGCCATGGACAGTGAAGAGGCTCGTCGTCGTGGCGCAGACGCTTATTTTGTCAAACCCTTCAGCCCCTTGCAAGTGGTGACTTGGGTCAGGGACAAACTCAAATGAACCCCGCAGAGCAACGCGTTGATGTTGATGATGATGACCACCGCCTGGCTCTGGCTATCGCAGGAAGCAACGATGGGGTTTGGGACTGGAACTTAAACACCGGCGATGTTTTTTTTTCAGACCGTTGGAAGTCCATGCTGGGTTACGCTCGCGATGAGGTCGGTCCTACGGTAGATGAATGGAGCAGCCGCGTACATCCTGATGATTTGAGTTGGGTCATGGAGGAAGTTGGACGCCATTTGAGGGGTGAGACCGAGCTGTACCAAACTGAGCACCGGGTACGCCACAAAGACGGTCATTACCTCTGGATTTTGGACAGGGGGCGCAGACAGTTGGATGGAAAAGGTCAGGCCGTGCGCATGACCGGTTTTCACACCGATGTCACCGAAAGACGCCAGGCGCAAGAAGCGGTGCAAGACTTGAACCTGGAGTTGTCCACCATTTTGAACTTAAGCCCTGACGGTTTTGTGGCGTTTGATCGAAAAGGATGTGTTAAATACGTTAATCCTGCGTTCGTCCACATGACAGGACTCGTCAGTTTGCAGGTGCAAAATCTGACGGAAGATGCTTTTTTTAATGTGTTGGCGCTTCAATGCAACGAGCATTCCAGAGTAGGGTATGTCACCTACTTGCACAGTAATTTGACGGGTGCAAGTCAGCAGCGACGCAGCTTGCTTGAATTGCTCAAACCACCTGGCCGTACTCTGATGGTTCGCCAGCAACACAGCGATGCCAGCTCGATTTCCAAAATTTTGTGTTTTCGCGATGTCACTTATGAAACCGAAGTTGATCGACTCAAGAGCGAGTTCATTTCAACGGCAGCCCATGAATTGCGATCGCCACTGGCCAGCATTTATGGCTTCGCCGAGGCCCTGCTCACCCAAAAAACCAATGCAGCCACACGCAAGGAATTTCTCGGCATCATTCACCAGCAGTCGCAAACCATGACCCACTTGCTCAATGAAATGCTGGACCTTGCCCGCATTGAAGCCAGGCGGCGCAGTGACTTTGTGTATGTGCGCGTGCCTGTTCAATCTTTGGTCAAGTCGGTTTTGAGTGGGTTCAAAGTGCCCGAAGGGCGTCTGCCTGTCGTGCTGTCACTTATTCCAGACGATCTGTATGTGAAAGTGGACTACCAAAAGGCCAGTCAGGTTCTGGTCAATGTGCTCTCCAATGCTTACAAGTATTCGCCTGACGGAGG
>CAIXMC010000421.1 GCA_903920405.1 uncultured beta proteobacterium | reverse complement strand
TCACAACATGCGTGAGCAAACACGGCTGCATGCCGAGCAAATCACCCCCATTTTGAAGGCTGCCCTGATCGCACCTTTGGTACAAAGCGACTATGCCACCTTGCAATCGGTGCTGGATGAAAGCTTGAGCCGTCAGGGTTTGGTTTATCTGGTGCTCACCAACAACCAAGGTCAACGCCTGGCCTCTGCCGGATGGTCCAAAGACCAACGGTTACCGGCAGAAGATCGCACAACGGCCAAGCTGGAAGATGTTGATGATATTCAGAAGCCCATTTATATGCACGGTCAGCACTTGGGCACACTGTACTTTGGTCTTGATTTGAAACCACTGTCACTAGCCCAAAACAACCTGCTCACCCAAGGCGTGCTGATTGCGCTGCTCGAATTGTTCTTGTCTTTTTTGGTGCTGACTGCGCTGGTATGGTGGCTCACGCACCAGTTGCTGGCGTTGACCAACGCCAGCCAGGCTATCGCTGCCGGTGATTTGACCCCAACCCGTTTGCAAGAGGGTACCGATGATCTGGGGCAATTGGGCGCAGCGTTCAATAAAATGACGCGCTCCATTGCCGATCGGGTGACTGAACTGACGGCAGCCAAAGAAGCAGCAGACCATGCCAACCTGGCCAAAAGTCGATTTTTGGCCACCATGTCGCACGAAATCCGCACCCCCATGAATGGCATTTTGGGCATGGCGCAATTGCTTCAGCAACCCCATGTGAGTGAAGCCGACCGTCTGCACCATGCCGGAGTCGTGATCAGTTCTGGTCAAGTTTTGCTGAGCTTGATCAACGATATTCTGGATTTTTCAAAAATTGAAGCCAACAAAATCACGCTTGAACAGGTGGAATTTAATCCTGAGGCGATGATGCAAGACCTCTACACCCTGTTTGCCAGTCAGATCAATGCCAAACAATTGTGCATGAACGTTCATTGGCGCGGTCCCCCTTTGCAGCGCTACCAAAGCGATGTGATCCGCTTGCGCCAGATGCTCAGTAACCTGTTGAGCAACGCTGTCAAGTTCACAGCACAAGGCAGTATCAGCATGGAGGGCATCGAAGAAGAACGTCATGGCACACATGCGCGGTTGTGCTTTACAGTCACAGACAGCGGCATTGGCATGACAGAAGAACAGCAGGCCATGCTGTTTCAGCCCTTTGTGCAAGCCGATAGCACCACCACAAGGCAATATGGTGGCAGTGGTCTGGGTTTGTCCATTGTCAAGCGTCTGGCTGAACGCATGGGTGGCAGTGCGGGTGTCCACAGTACACCCGGTCAGGGTTCTCAATTCTGGTTTAGCGTCTGGGTGGTTATGGCCGAGGTCACGGCTTTGCCCATAGCGACAGACACGCACAAGCCTGAACTCTTGACCCAGTCCACCCCACAGTTTGTAGGCCATGTGTTAGTGGCCGAGGACAACCTGATTAACTGCATGGTGGTGGAATCGATGCTGACGCATTTGGGGTTGAATGTCACAACGGTTCATGATGGACAAGAGGCAGTGCAGGCCATCACAAATGGATTGCACCCTGATGTTGTCTTGATGGATTTACAAATGCCAAATCTGGATGGCTACGGCGCGGCCATGCACATCCGTCAGTGGGAGCGCTCACTGGGCAGGAAGAGCATTCCCATCATTGCTTTGACGGCGGATGCTTTTGAAGAAGACAGAAAGCATTGCCTGGAAGTTGGCATGAATGACTTTTTGACCAAACCCCTCCATGCGAGTCTGCTGCAAGATAAATTGGCGCCTTACATGGCTTTGCCTGCACACACTGCTGAGCACGCGCCGGTACCACCACAGGTTGGCACACATGCCATTGATTGGGAGCAGTTTGAAGCAGGTCGTGCTGCGCTTGTGTCCTTGCTTGAACACCATCAATTTGATGCACTCGATCAATTGGCCGAGCTTCAACTTCAGTTTGCCCAGACCGCTCTTGCACCAGCACTCGCTGATGTCGATCGTCAACTACAAACACTTCAGTTTGCCAGTGCGCTGGAACGACTGCAGGGCATTCAACCTTAGGCAGTGGACAGTGGACAGTGGACAGTGGACAGTGGACAGTGGGCAGTGGGCAGTGGGCAGTGGGCAGTGGACAGTGGACAGTGGACAGTGGGCAGTGGGCAGTGGATGGATACAGATAAGGAGATGAGTTAGGCGAATTTATATTACTATCAAAAAAATAGCTAACT
>CAIXMC010000420.1 GCA_903920405.1 uncultured beta proteobacterium | reverse complement strand
GCGCTACGCACCCGATTGAGCTACAAGCGACACGTCTGGGGGTGTTGTTCCTCCTTGCAGGCAGTAGCCTGCAGCGTCGTCACGCCTACCCAGACGCGCCGCCAGTAGCCCACTCGGGCGCGTTCAACTGAGGAATCTAGGATGAACCCCACCCGCACCCTGATGGCCGCAACACTGCTGATAAGTGCCTGCACCAGCACCCCGCCACCGCCAGATTGGCAAGCCAACGCATTTGAATCTCTTGAAAATTTCACATCTGCCTATTTGAGCGGCAACACCCGCGTAGCCCACGATGAATTTAACCGCGCCAAAGCCGAAATTGCTCGCACAGGTCGCCCTGACATCATGGCTCGCGCCGAGTTGCTGCGGTGCGCTGCCCAGGTGGCCAGCCTGGACTGGTCGCCTTGTACTGGTTACTTGTCATTGGCAAAGGACGCAGCCCTTTCAGAACAAGCCTACGCTGCCTTTATCAGCGGCCAATGGAGCAATTTGAATACAGCACAGTTGCCAAAGCATGACCAAACGCTTCTCGCCGAATTGCAACAACAAACGATGCCAACCCACAGCCGATTGAGTCTTATCCATGACCCTTTTGCGCGTTTGATTGCCGCAAGTTTGCTATTAAAAAAAGAGCTACTAACGCCCGTGGATATTGCGTTAGCGGTCGATTCGGCATCTGGTCAAGGGTGGCGTAGGCCGCTACTGGCATGGCTGGGTGTGCAATTGAAACAAGCCCAAACACAAGGTGATGCAGATGCAGCGGCTGGCATTCAACGGCGGATGGATGTGGTTTTGCAGCAAAAGACCCGTGTCCTGGATGCTGGGTTAAAGTCAACCTGAATTCCTCAGGATATGGTCAACAATAAGTTCCGCATTTGGCCGTCAGAGTTGGGAGGCAATGCTAGGCGCAAATCGTGCGGTGTGGCCCAGCCACATAAGCGATTTGTAACGACGCAGTGCGCCCAAATCTGACGAGCCAAATGGGGAACTTATTACTGACCACATCCTTATTGTTGTTTCAAAAACGTAACCGTTTAGACCCCCCGCGATTTTTGGCGCAGTGCGCCCAAATCTGACGAACCAAATGCGGAACTTATTGTTGACCATATCCCAACCCTTACATTTGGGCGTAATTGGGACCTCCACCGCCTTCGGGCGCAATCCACACGATGTTTTGTGTGGGGTCTTTGATGTCGCAAGTCTTGCAATGCACGCAGTTGGATGCATTGATGTGCAGGCGATGTGTGCCATCGTCACTTTTGACAAATTCATACACACCCGCAGGGCAGTAACGTGCTTCTGGCCCGGCGTATTGGTTCAAATTGATAACGACAGGAGTTGCCGCGTTTTTCAAAGTCAAATGGACGGGCTGGTTTTCTTCATGGTGGGTGTTGCTCAAGAAAACACTGCTCAAACGGTCAAAAGTGAGTTGGTCATCAGGTGGGGGGTAATCCACAGGCTGGCATTGGGCTGACAACTTCAGGCTGGCAAAGTCAGGTTGGCGGCGGTGCAGCGTCCAAGGCATCTTGCCCCTGAGTCCATATTGCTCCAGTCCATTCATCAGTGTGCCTAAGCGCAAGCCATATTTGAACCACGACTTGAAGTTGCGCGACTTCTCAAGCTCGGTTTTCATCCAGCTTTGCTCAAAGGCTTTTGGGTAGGCTGTGAGTTCATCGTGCTGTCGCCCCTTCACCACGGCATCGAATGCAGCATCGGCTGCCAATAAGCCAGATTGGATGGCTGTGTGTGCGCCCTTGATGCGGCTGACATTCAAAAAGCCGGCCTCGCAACCCACCAGAGCACCCCCGGGGAACACGGTTTTTGGCAGCGACAGCAAACCGCCGGCTGTGATGCTGCGTGCGCCGTAGGCCAAGCGCTTGGCAGTCACTTTACCTTTGCTGTTTTCAAAATACACACGGATATCGGGGTGGGTTTTCCAGCGCTGAAATTCTTCAAACGGACTCAAGTAAGGGTTGTTGTAGTCCAATCCGGTGATGAAACCTACGGCCATGGTGTTGTCAGCCAGGTGGTACAAAAAAGAGCCGCCATAAGTGACGTTGTCCATCGGCCAGCCTGCGGTGTGTAATACCAAACCGGGTTCGTGGCGCTCAGGTGCAATTTCCCACAGTTCCTTGATGCCAATGCCATAGGTTTGCGGATCACGACCCTCGTCTAGCTTGAATTTGGCAATGAGTTGCTGCCCCAGATGACCGCGTGAACCTTCGGCAAACAGGGTGTACTTGGCTAGCAGTTCCATGCCCAATTGACAATGTGCGCTTGGAACGCCATTTTTATCCACCCCCATGTTGCCGGTCGCGACGCCTATCACCTGTCCTTGGCTGTTGTAAAGCACTTCAGCGGCTGCAAAACCGGGAAAGATGTCTACGCCCAGGTTTTCAGCCTGTTGCGCCAGCCAGCGCGTCAAACTCCCTAAGCTAATGATGTAGTTGCCCTGATTTTGGCTGCACGCTGGCAACAACCCACGGGGCAAGCGCCAAGACGATGTTGCACTTAAAAACACCATCGATTCAGTGGTCACGGCTTGGTGAAGCGGTGCGCCCAGTGCCTGCCAGTTGGGAAACAATTCGGCAAGTGCCTTGGTGTCAAGGAGTGCGCCAGACAGAATGTGCGCCCCACATTCAGCGCCTTTTTCCAGCACCAGGACGGATACATTTTTGTCCATTGCTGCTGCTTGTTGTTTCAGACGGATGGCAGCAGACAAACCCGCCGGGCCGCCCCCCACAATCACAACGTCGTAGGCCATGGATTCACGGGGGCCAAACCTGGCCAGAAGATCTTGGTGGGTCATGGTTTTTTGGGTTGAAATTAAGGATATGGTCAACAATAAGTTCCGCATTTGGCCGTCAGAGTTGGGATGCAATGCTAGGCGCAAATCGCGCAGTGTGGCCCAGCCACATAAGCGATTTGTAACGACGCAGTGCGCCCAAATCTGACGAGCCAAATGCGGAACTTATTATTGACCATATCCTAAGGGTCAAAAATGCCTATAGCGCTTGATGGCATTGCGTTGTTAGCTATTTTTTAAATAGCTAACTATCAGGATACGGGAGCATCTGCAAGGTGAATCATGTTACGCCCGGTGCGCTTGGCGTGGTACATGGCTGCATCGGCTTGGTTGATCACGGCTTTGTAATTTTTATCATCGTTCACGAACAAGACGATGCCAATGCTCACAGTGCAACAGTGTTCAACCGTGGGATGGTCAGCCCCTTCGTGCCGGAAGGTCAAAAGACAGGGCATGGACACACCCTGGCGAATTTTTTCTGCCACCGCCATGGCCTGCGCAGCCGATGCTTTTGGATCGGTGTCAAGTTCATTGAGCAATACCACAAACTCATCGCCACCCACTCTGGCCACGGTGTCGGACTCGCGCACACAAGCCTTTAAGCGCCGCGCCATTTCGATCAGAAGCAAATCACCCACTTCGTGTCCGTGGGTGTCGTTCAGCGGTTTAAAGTTGTCCAGATCAAGGTACATCAAGGCAGCAAAGCAGCCACTGCGTTTGGCTGAACTCATGGTTTTGCGCAGGCGATCACTTAACAATCGGCGATTGGGTAGCTTCGTCAGGGCATCATGAAAGGCTTGTTCGTGAATTTTGGCTTCAAGGCGGTGGCGCTCGGTCACATCCACCATCAGCGAGACAATACAGGATTCACCTCGCAATTCAATCAGTCTGCCTGAAATCTCCAGCACTATTTGCGTACCGTTGCGGGTCAGAAAATCGACAGGAAATTGATGAAGGCTTCCCAACTGTTTCAAACGCTGCACCAGGACAGCGCGCTGTGTTGGATCAACGTAAGTCCCCAAATCTGCCAATGAACGTTTGCCTATCACCTCGTCGTGTGTGTAACCAAACTGCCGCAAGGCAGCATCATTGATGTCGAGCAGCTTGCCATCGGCCAGTGTGCTGACAATAATGCCAATCGGACTCGATTGAAAAACTGCTGACATGCGCAGTTCGCTATCGACGAGTGTGGCCTCCATGCGTTTGCGATCGGTGATGTCTTGCACCGTACCCACACCCACCAGCGGCGCACCGTCGTCAGAAAACGAAATTTCTGCCACTTCCCGAACCCAGCGTGTTTGGTTATCCACCACAATGTCATCAATTACTGTCCGTAACTTGCCTGATGAGACACACCGTGCCTTGCGTGTGCGTGCCGCGATGGCTGGTCGAAGTACAGAAGCCGAAGTTCGAGCTATTCTTGATGGCATAGCACGACCGGAAGGCCGCATCAAGCTAGGTTCATTATTGGCTGAAATTGGCCAACAGGCAGGTGGCTTCGACCTTGAAATTGAGCGTGACAAATCACAAGCAGAACCGGTAAGCTTTGAATGATTCTTCTTGATACCAACGTCGTTTCTGAGCCATTGAAGCTAACCGGTGATGCAAGCGTGTTAACTTGGATAGACGCTCAAATTATTGAAACACTTTATCTATCCACGATCAGCTTAGGATGTGGTCAGTAATAAGTTCCCCATTTGGCTCGTCAGAGTTGGGATGCAATGCTAGGCGCAAATAGCGCGGTGTGGCCATGCCACATAAGCGATTTGTAACGACGCAGTGCGCCCAACTCTGACGAGCCAAATGGGGAACTTATTACTGACCACATCCT
>CAIXMC010000419.1 GCA_903920405.1 uncultured beta proteobacterium | reverse complement strand
AGTGGACAGTGGACAGTCAATTCAGACTTCCTGATCCGCACCAAGCACAGGTAGCAAAAATAATGGAATCGAGAATGGCACCTTGTGGAAGCGGCATCCTGCCGCTTTTAGCTTGTCAAGCGCCAAGATGGCGCTTTTTACAAAGTGCCATTGGGCATTCCACGCGGATCAGGAAGTCTGAATTGGCTGTTCACTCCCCACTGTCCACTGTCCACTGTCCACTTCCTATCACTCCCACTCAATGGTCGCTGGCGGTTTGCTTGAAATGTCGTAAGTCACCCGGTTGATGCCGCGCACTTCATTGATGATGCGGCTGGAGACTTTTTTCAGCAGCGCATAGGGCAATTCTGCCCAGTCTGCGGTCATGAAATCGCTGGTTTGTACGGCTCTGAGTGCCACCACATGATCGTAGGTGCGACCATCGCCCATGACTCCCACGCTTTTCACTGGCAAAAAGACGGCGAAGGCTTGACTGGTCAGTTCGTACCAAGTTTTGCCACTGGCTTCATCTACAAAGTTGTGCAATTCCTGCATGAAAATATCATCGGCACACCGCAATAAATCGGCATATTCCGACTTGACTTCGCCCAAAATGCGAACACCCAAGCCAGGCCCCGGAAACGGGTGGCGATAAACCATGGTGTGCGGCAGCCCCAAGGCTGTCCCCAATTGGCGCACTTCGTCTTTGAACAACTCACGCAAAGGCTCTAGCAGCTTCAAGCCCAGTTGCTCGGGCAAGCCGCCCACGTTGTGGTGGCTTTTGATGGAGGCGGCTTTTTTGGCACCGCCAGATTCAATCACATCGGGGTAGATAGTGCCTTGTGCCAGCCACGTCGCGCCCTTGACGGTGCGACCCTCTTCCTCGCCTTTGACGCGGCTTGCACCATTTTTAATAGCACCCTGTGCAGTCAGCGCCAGCGCTTGCGCCTTAAACACCTCTACAAATTCAGCACCAATAATTTTGCGTTTGGCCTCAGGATCAGACACACCGGCCAGCTTTTCCATAAACTGTGCTGCTGCATCCACACGAATCACGCGGGCGTGCATTCGACCGGCGAACATGGCCATGACCAGGTCGCCTTCATTCAATCGCAATAAACCATGATCGACAAAGACACAGGTCAGTTGATCGCCAATGGCACGGTGAATCAAGGCAGCCGCCACCGATGAATCGACACCGCCTGACAAACCCAGAATGACTTCTTCATCACCCACTTGAACGCGGATTTTCTCGATGGCCTCGGTGATGTAATCGCCCATGATCCAATCAGGCCGTGTGCCACAAATGTTCAAAACAAAGCGATTCAAAATGGCCGTGCCATGTTGGGTGTGAGTCACTTCGGGATGAAACTGAACCCCATAAAAATGACGATTTTCGTCAGCCATGCCGGCAATGGGACAACTTTCGGTACTGGCCATGAGTTGAAAGCCTGGTGGCAGTGTGCCTACCTTGTCGCCATGACTCATCCACACTGTGCCCAAGTCGTCAGTCGCTAGATGGTGAGCGATGCCATCAAGCAAAGCGGTTTGACCATGAATACGCACTTGGGCAGGACCAAATTCACGCAGATGTCCGCCAGATACCGTGCCACCCAGTTGGTGTGCCATGGTTTGCATGCCGTAGCAAATACCCAGAACCGGCACACCCAGCAAAAACACGGCGGGTGGTGCCTTGTCAGTGCATTCTTCATACACACTGGCGTGGCTTCCCGAGAGAATGATGCCTTTCAATGTGCCATCACGTGCATAAGAGCGTACCCAGTCATCGCTGACATCACAGGGATGAATTTCACAAAACACATGGAAACTGCGAACGCGCCGTGCTATCAACTGGGTGACTTGAGAGCCAAAGTCAAGGATGAGAATTTTGTGGTGCATGACAGCGATTTATTCAGCGCGGTAATTGGGGGCTTCTTTGGTAATTTGCACGTCGTGAACATGACTTTCACGAATGCCTGCGTTTGAAATTTCTACAAATTCAGCCCTGTCTTGCATCTCTTGAATCGTGGCGCAGCCGCAGTAACCCATGCTGGCACGCAAACCACCTGCCATCTGATAAATAATGGACACCACAGAGCCTTTGTAGGGAACCCTGCCTTCAACACCTTCTGGCACCAGCTTGTCGGCGTTGGGGTTGATATTGGAAGACTCCTGAAAATAACGGTCGGCGCTGCCCTCTTGCATCGCACCAATCGACCCCATGCCGCGATAGCTTTTATAGCTGCGACCCTGAAACAAAATGACCTCACCCGGGGCTTCTTCAGTGCCAGCAAACATGCCACCCATCATCACCGTGCTGGCACCGGCTGCAATAGCCTTGGCAATGTCGCCACTGAAACGAATACCGCCGTCTGCAATCAGGGGAACATTTGTGCCTTTGAGCGCCGTTGCCACATTGTCAATGGCCATAATTTGCGGTACACCCACACCCGCCACAATGCGCGTGGTGCAGATGGAGCCTGGGCCAATGCCCACTTTCACGCCATCAGCCCCTGCCTCCACCAAAGCCAGTGCGGCAGCCCCTGTGGCAATGTTGCCGCCAATCACATCCACCTTGGGGAAATTTTGCTTGATCCAGCGCACCCTGTCCAGCACACCTTTGCTGTGACCGTGAGCGGTATCCACCACAATCACATCCACTCCTGCGTTGACCAACAATTCAACACGTTCCTCAGTCCCCTCGCCCACACCTACTGCAGCACCCACGCGCAGTTTGCCCAAGGCATCGCGGGCGGCACTGGGAAAACTGGTTTGCTTGGTGATGTCCTTGACGGTAATCAACCCCTTCAGTTCAAACGCATCATTGACCACCAGCAAACGTTCAATCTTGTGCTGATTCAGCAAGACTTTGGCTTGTTCAAGGGTGGTGCCATCGGGTACTGTGACCAAACGCTCGCGAGGGGTCATGATGTGGCTCACAGGTAAATCAAACCGTGTTTCAAATCGCAAGTCACGCCCAGTGACCAAGCCGGCCACTTTACCCCCCTCAAGCACTGGAAAGCCCGAAACACCCAGTTGCCCCGACAAATCGAGAACCTGGCGAACCGTGTGTTGCGGTGAGATCACCACAGGGTCACGTAACACGCCTGACTCATAGCGTTTAACCTTGGCCACTTTGGCGGCTTGCTGCTGGGGTGACATGTTTTTGTGAACAATGCCGATGCCCCCCTCTTGAGCAATGGCAATGGCCAAACGCGACTGAGTGACCGTATCCATGGCCGCAGACACCAAAGGCATGTTCAGGGCAATATGGCGGGTTAAACGTGTGGAAAGCGAAGTGTCCTTGGGTAGGACTTGGGAGTAGGCTGGCACCAGTAAGACATCGTCAAAGGTGAGCGCTTTACCAATCAGACGCATAGTGAAAGCTCCAAATTTGTCATTGTATCTGTCCATCATGGCTTTGACATTTTGATGAGGTTTTTGGGTGCGATACAAAGTGATATGGTGCAACAACAACCAAATCCCCTAACCCCCTTTTTACAAAAGGGGGGATAAGAACGGTTAGCTCACTCTGGAAAATCAGCGCATTTGGTCCCCACTTTATAAAAGGGGCTTCCCACGTAAGGCGGGACAGAGATGGAGTCGCAAGCCGATTCAGATGAAGTTAGGGATGTCCCACTTATTGTTGCTCCAAAAACACATCGCAACTGATTGATTTTTTGACAAGTCGCCATGATTTTTGGGAGTAATAATAAGTGGTGCATACCTTAGT
>CAIXMC010000418.1 GCA_903920405.1 uncultured beta proteobacterium | reverse complement strand
GTTGGCATCGCGGGCAACGTTTTTGTCGGTGAAGAGGCCGCTGGCGCTGACCGTGACGCTGTCGCCTGCGATCCAGCCGCTGGCGTTGGCGGTGCTGACCACGGCATCCGTGTTGGCGTTGTAGGTTTTATTGATCGCGGTGATGCCGCTGATCGCGATGGCGAGGGGGTCGATGGTGGCGGTGTGAATACCGCCCGTCAGTGTGTAGTTGCTGGCCAGACCTGTGCATGTACCTGTACCTATACAGTCTCCCAACGCCAATGTGCCCAGTGTGACGGGTTTATTGACCCCCACTTTTTTGTCAGGCACCGTGCCTGCGCCAGTCAAGGTCAATGTTTCACCGCTTACCAGACCATTGAGGTTAAAGATGTTTGCGTTGACAATATTGGTGGCATCGTAAACGCGCCCCCCCATTGGGCCACCGGTATTGAGCGTGATGCGGGCAGGTGTCACTGCACCGATCACGCCGCTGGTATCAAGCTGATAGCCGTAGCCATACACGGGCACACTGCCCGTGGCAGCACTGCTGACAATGCCGCTTGCGGAAGCACCTGTAGCTGTCACCAGAATTGGATTTCCTACGTTGGGGCTTGCCAAGATGCCTAATGGAATACCCACATCGCTATAGACCGGCCCCGTGACCCATAACACAGATGCCCCCGATAACCCAATGGCAGTGTTGCCGTCATAGACTTTAGTGACTGTCCCCGTCAGGGTGGCAGACAAGGTGGGTGCTAAGGCGTACATCAAACCGTTACCGGTTCCCAATGGGGCCGTAACACCCCAGGTGGCGTTGTACTGCATAAAGTCAGGGATCAACACGCCACCCGTGCCAGCAGTGGTGACCAAGGATGGATCAGGCATCCAGATCAACCAGCGACCTTGGGGAGCCGACAGAGCTGTAGCACTGGCGATGCCGAGGATGCTTCCATTTTTGAAACCGGTAGCGGTGACGGCATTGATGTTGCCAGATGTGGTGTTGATGCTGCCGCCATCGACGTACAAACCACCAGTTTGCATACTGAGATCCATACCGGTAGCCGCCTGCATGGAGGCTGGTGCAGCCTGTGTGCCACTGATGCGAACATCACGGTAGGCGCTGGCCACCAACGTGGAACCCGCAGACACGTTGATCGCACTACCAGACTGTAGGCCTGCACCCAGGTTGATATCACCTGTTTGCGATGTCAATGCAATCGCTCCAGACGCGCTGACACTGCCCGTCACAGCCAAGCTATTAGCGCTGTTAACCGTGATGTTGCCTTGGTTGTTGCTCAGGCCTTGCAGATCCAACGATGCACCCTGGGTGTAAACCACCACATCACCTGTGACACCTGACGACGGGGTAGCAGATAGGTTGGTGGATGGTGCCACAGTGGTAAAGGTGTTGTGACCCGTCAAACTGACTCCACCGATGGCAGTGAACTGTAGAGTGCCTGCGGTCAGTTGCGAAGGTGAGTTGATCACACCACCCGCATGGATGGCAAGGGTAGAAGGCGTGTTGACGACCTCACTACCCAGCGCAATCATGACGCTGCCAGAAGTTGTGCCCAAGGTGGACAAAGGCAAGTTCGTGGGGCTAATGGCTTCGGTATAGCCGCCCGCACCATTGGGCGTAAAGGTGGTCGATCTCAGGTTGTTCAAGCTGAAATTGGCCTCGTTCATCAGACCCGAAATCAGATTGATGCCCTCCGCACCATTTGAAATCCCGATCGTCACGTCATTCGCAAAACTGGTGTTGGCAGCGCCATAGTTGAACTGTATATTGCCACTCGGACTTAACACAGTTTCAAACTTGGCCGCCGCAGTGGTCGGAGTCACCTGATCGCAGCATCGCGCTACATCCCATACCACCGATAAACCGCTAGTGTTGGCTGCAATATGAATGTCTTTGCCCGCATTGGCCTGAATCACCCAGTCATTTGCAGCGGGTGCAATGGCCTTCAGGGATGCCAGACCGCCGATGGAACTGATGATTGCTGTAGTACCTGATCCAAACGTGATCAGACCGTTGGTTGAAATAAACGCCTGGGTATAGTTTGTGCCAAAGTAGTTGAATGTGAACGGCAGGTTGTACGTGAAGAACTCGTCGTCAAAATAGTTGCCGCTGCCAAGGTTCAGCAGATCTACGCGCCCCGTCGCATTCAGCGTGATATTGCCCTTCGATCGCACCCCTGCGAGCGAAAGGTTTGCGCCCTCCAGCGTCACATCTGGTGTGGCCTGCTGCTCCACGAAATGTGAAATCATCCCTGCGCTTTGCGTCAAGTCACCACCCGACGCAGTCAACTGGATGACCCCCCCCGCAGTCACTGAATCTGTCACCGACAGATTGCCAGCATTGGTGATGATCACACCGTCTGCGTAGTTATTGACGATGCCCAATGTCAAGACCCCAGAATTGGACAATTCAATGTTGCCTGTACTCCCCGTATTGGATGCAGTAAAACCGCCCACCTGATTACCGGTGTGCTTTAGAACAGTGCCGTTGGACGATGTGGTGCCAAGTTGGCCTGGCGTGACCAGTGCAGCCGACTGGCTGATGCCGCCATTGGGGGCTGACAAAGTGATGGCCGACCCACTGATCGCACCCACACTCAAATCACCTGCGCTCTGCTCTATCGTCACCGGCCCGCTCATGGCGATCGAACCGCCCGTCTGGTAAAACTGACCAGTTGCATGGAGTGAACCTGCACCTTGCACTCTGCCACCCGTCAGACTCAGACGACTGATCATGGAGTCCGCGCCCAAGTTCAACGTCCCATCTGATACAGCTACAACGCCCGTCGCACCTACATTCTGAGCTCCGTACAACGCAAGTCCCCCTGAACCTGGCCCAGTCAGACTTCCGTTTAACTTAGCAAGCCCCCCCGACACGGTCAAGTCACCACCCAAAGTAGTGACCCCCGACACCTCCAGCGACCCGCCCGATACATTGAGTGAATTGCCGCTGTTGATGGTCAGTGCGGCGATGGTGTCGGCACCAGTGCTGTGCGTCACCGCATGCCCAGAATTGATCAACACTGCGTCTGATGAAGCGGGTAAGGCATTTGCCAACCAGTTGGATGCCAACCCCCAGTCCAGCGTACCGCCTGCATTGGTGAATATCACCGTACCGGCACTGGCGTAGATCAGTCGTGCAGCCTCGCCGATAGCCAGGTTATAGCCCACACCAAACCCTGTAGGTAAGGTGGTGCTGGCAAATGTTGCCATGGCAGGTGCTGTGCTGCCTTGTGTCAGAAATGAAACGGTATCGCCATCGGCGGGCGTGTAACCAGATTCAGTTGGCAGAAGACTGGCATTCAAAGTTCCTGCCGTGTTGGTGATCGTGCCTGTGACCGTCAGTTGGTCATATTGCCCCGCGCCCGTACCACCCAGTTCCATGTTCAATACTGAATCTGAAGCCAATTGCAAATCGCCGTTAATGGTCAGTGTGCCGGCTGCCTCTACGCCCCCTGGGTTGATCTGGCCTCTATTGATCAAACCAGCCGCACCCGTGCCCACGGTGATCGTGCCACTGCCGGACAAAGTGCCTGCATTGGTAAAACCAGACATAACATTCAACGTGGCACCGCTCTGCACGTCAACAGAGCCGGATTGAACAAATGAACTCGGTAAAGTAAGACTCAACTGTCCGCTAAGAACGTTGATTGCACCAGAGTTGGTGACGCTGCCACCATAGGTAGCTGTGTCGATAAACGAATAGCCGCTGGTTGTACCAAGGCTGGCACTGGTGATGTTGCCCAATGCCAAGTTATTGAACGCCCCGTCTCTGTGGACGAAGATGCCACTGGTGTTCACTGCACCATCATTCTGCAAATTGAGGATGCCGGCATTGTTGAATGTGCCGCCACTGTTGATATTCAGATAACCGCCGGTTTGCAGGGTGATCTGCCCGTTGTTTTGCACTGTGCCCGTGTTGTCCCACACTGCACCAGCCCCCAGTGTGACACTGCTTGATGCTTGGGTTGAAGGTAGGGTGGTGCTGCCGCTGGTTGTCAGGTGGCCTGTGATGGTTCCGCCTGTCCAGTTAAAAGAGCTGCCTGTTCCTAGCACCAGAGAACCGCCTGCCAAAGACAAGTCGTTGGCCAAAGTGACACTGCCCGATCCCCCGTGATTCAATACCAAAGCCTGCGCGTCAGGGGTTGCGTTGGTAACGCTGATCGGCGCATTGATGTCAATGTTGTTGACGGCGTTGATGGTCAGCGCACCCGTGTTCCAGGTCAGCGCGTTGGCTACTGTGATGTCATTGGCTGCACTGCCTGTGCCGGTGATGGTTTTTGTGGCATAGCTGATGTCATAGCCCTGCTGCACACTGCTGAAATTGTTCAACACGGCGGTATGTGCGCCTGCTGTCGCGCTGCTGTTTAATGTCAAACCAGCGGCAGTACCGGTGATGTTGCCGGTAACGGGGCTGGCAATGCTGGCGGAATAGTCAGCAATGCTCGTCAATGTTTGTGACGTGCCGTTGTACACCGGTGTGAGCGTGATGGGGGTCAAAAAGCTGCGCAACAAAGGTGCGGTTTGACCTTCGTAAATGCGCCAGATGGCTGTGCTTCCGCCAACATTGGAGATGTCTGCACCCCAGGCACTGAAGGTAGTAGATTGCTTCGTTTGCGCTGTGGTCAAACCAGTGCCACCACTACTTGTGGATAGGCCTGAAGTTTGCGCATCCCAATAGCTGTTGGTAACAGTCGATCCGCCGCTTCCCACAAGACCGCCGTATGAAGCAAAAGTGAGACTGCCGCTAACCGTCACACTGCCCGTTGAGTAGCTGTTTGAAATGATACCGGGACTGTAGTTCTTACCCGCCAAACCGCCGACAGAGACGCCGCTGCCGCTCTGGATAACGGCACTCACGGGTGATCTACTGTACGAATTGCTGATGATGCCGCTGGTGCTGCCCACTAGCCCACCAACATCATCACCGTTGTAATTATTGCTGACACTGACTTGACCCGTGCTGTACGAACCGGTGATGACGCTAGACGAAGGAGCCCACCCCACCAACCCGCCAGCCACGTTACCCAAACCGCTCCAGGTGTTGCTGCCGCTTACGTTGCCGGTGGCATAAGAGCTTGTAATATTGCCCACGTTGGTGCCAGCCAAACCACCGAGGTGAAATTTGTAGGAGCCATCCGCACTGACGATCGCTGAGCTGTGGGATAAAACAACCGACCCAGTTGAGCTGATCGCACCCACCAGACCGCCAGCCTGATCTGTCACACCACCGATATTGGCGATACTGACCGTCCCCGAGCTGTAGGAACCACCAATGATGCCATTGTTGATCCCCGCCAGAATACCCAGAGTACTGCCATTTGAACCCACGATGCCGGCATTGGTAAGCCCGAGATTTCGCACACTGGCCCCTGAAGCAATGACACCAAACAAACCGATGTTGGTGGCCGAACGGTTGATGTACAGGCCGTCAATGGTGTAGTTCAATCCGTCTAGCGAACCCGTGAAGGGGGTGGCGCTGTTACCCACCGGGGCAAAGCCTGCCCCTGCATTCCATGCAGAGATCGGACCGGTCGCACTGGCACTAAAGTTAGTTCCAATCGCATATTGACCTGCCAGATTGGTATCCATGGCCTGCAAGCCGCGTGCGCCACCGGTGGCCACCCCCACATCATTGACCAACATCCAGGCGGTGTAAACAGGTGTACCCGTCAAATTCGTTGAAAAATTATCTGGTGTATCGTAAGCAGATGGGTTGTAGTAGATATCAACGTGGCCAGTGCCCGTGGTGGTCACGTTGCCAGACGTACCAAATGTGACCGTACTGCACACGGATGCTGCATAAGTACAAACCCCGTTGACATCAGCGCGCAACGCCACCGTGCCGCCATTCAAGGTATTTGAAATCGAATTATTGACAACGAGGTCACTTGCCGAACTGAGCGACACATTGCCGCTGGTGGTCAGTCCGGTTGTGTTACCAACAGTGCCCACTGTCAATGCCGTGCTGCTGGTCAGACTTACTGAACCGGCGTTGCCAGCCAGTGTTCCGACACTATTGGCTGAATTGGTCAGGGTGTAGTTGCCGCTTCCTTTCAGTTCAAGAGCAAGGGCATTGATTGGTGCTGATTGGGTGACGTTACCTGTATTGGTAATGCTGGTGACACCACCGCCGCTCTGGGTAATACCCGCGATGGACAGAGGGATGGCGTTGGTCAGAGCAATGCCACCGCTGATGGTATTGGTGGCCTGAAAACCATTCACCGCGTTCGCGGCATTTAACGTGGTGCCTGTAGCAGAACTGGTGGTGAGCAAGCCGGGTGTGTTGATGGCATCGGTTTGTGTGATGACACCGGTAGCATTCAAGGTAACCGCACTGCCCACACCCCCTGTCAGGGCCGCATCGACCGCAATGTTGGAGGCATTGACTGTCAGTACACCTGTGGTCCAGTTCAGCGCATTGGTTATTGCAATGTTGTTGGTTGTATCGCCGGTGCCTGAGATGGTATTGGTCACATAGCTGATGTCATAGCCTTGTTGCACACTGCTAAAACCATTCAACACGGCAAAACGTGTGTTGGGTGTCCCGCTACTGTTTAATGTTAGACCGGCGGCGGTACTGATGATGTTGCCTGTGACCGGGCTGGCAATGCTGGCGGTGTAATCCGCTATGTTCGCCGGTAGAACCGTTCCGTTGTAAACCGGTGTGAGCGTGATGGGGGTCAGAAAGCTGCGCAACAAAGGTGCGGTCTGGCCTTCGTAAATGCGCCAAATGGCTGTACTGCCGCCGACGTTGGAGATGTCTGTACCCCAGGCCCTGAAGGTGTCAGATTGCTTCATCTCTTCCGTTGTCTTGGCACCTACAGGGGAAGATACGCTCGAATCTTGGGAAGTAGCTTGACCCGTGGTATCTTTATCCCAGAAGCTGTTGATGACAGTGCCCCAAAGGTTCGAGGCAACCAACCCTCCAGAGTTGATTGCGCCCGCCACATGCCCTGTTGCGTAGCTGTGCAAAATACCGCCTGTCGGTAGGCCGGTTACACGGTTGAAATCACCGTCGCACCCACAAATCTCGCCAACAAGACCACCTGCCGACACGCCGTTGACACTGCCAGTCGCATAACTGTTGCTGATGGTTCCTTGGTGATGGCCCGCCAGACCCCCTGCCAGCCCTGCCACGCTGGATGTCGCGCTGACATTGGCACTGGAGTACGAGTTGTCAATCAAACTGTAGTTTTTTCCTACGATGCCACCCACCTGATACGTGCCTGTCACGTTGCCTGTGACATGGGTGTTGATGATTTTGCTGGTGGTGGTGTCACTTGCGCCAACGTGAGTGCTCTCGCCCACCACGGCACCCACCCGATCGCTGCCAGTGATACTGACGTTGGTTAAACCCAAATTACTGATGGTACTGGCGACACCAATGGTGCCAAACAGGCCCACATAATTGCTTGCCGGACGGTTGATCGTCAACCCGTCAATGACATGGTTATTCCCGTTCAGTGAGCCACGGAAACCTGAGATCGGCTCAACGATGGGATTCTTGGTCCGATCAAAAATCGGATCAAAGCCATCTCCACTATTCCACCCGGAGGTCACACCGGCATCAATGTCTTTACCCAGCGCATAGTTACCTGTCCAATTGTTTTGCATGGCCTGTAGGCCGCGAGTGCCACCGGTGGCCTGACCCACATCATTGACCAGCATCCAGGCAGTGTAGGGACCTGATGTCACATTGCCTGAGTAAGGATTGGAGTCAGCATCTGACTTGGTCGAACTATCGGTGTAACTGGTTGGGTTGTAATAAATATCAACCCGCCCTGTGCTGCCGGTGGACACGCCAACGCCAACACCAAAGTTCACCGTACTACACCCTGAAGATGTGGATAAACAGTCACCATTGCGGTCAGCATGCAATACCACAGTGCCCGCATTGCCCTGGTATGTGGTGGCACCACTGGCATTGATCATGCTGGCCGAAATATTGCCGTTGAGCGTGATGTTGCCAGCCGCCGATAACGTGACGTTGCCAGCCGAACCAATGGATTCGGCTTTTGCACAGGCAATGACCGAACCATAAAAACTGATACAGCCAGCGTTGTAGTTAGTATTGAAAGTATTTGACTGGTCAACCATAACGCCGGAAGACGTATCGACACCGCCAGTCAGGGTGATAGCGCCGTTTCGGGCAGTCAGCGATACATCGCCCCCCCCGCCTGTCGAATTGAGATGGGTCGCTTGCATTAACCACCCCGTCTTGCTGGAAGCATTCACAACGCCACCCACAGTAATGCCAGTGCCTGCGTCCAGCGTCACGTTGCCCCCACGCCCGATTGACGTGTCATCGTTGTTATTGGATACAAAACTATCCAGATTACCATTCACCGCAATTGACGTTCCAGCGCTCAAGTTGATATCGCCACCATGACCAGACACCGTACCGGTCTGGTAGGTCATCACCGAAGATTGAACGTGAAAGAGATTGAGTGCCCCACTGACGGATTGAATGCTGACACCACCAGCATTGCCCACGTATTTGGAACCTGGATTCGCATAACCACCAAGGACCTGGGAGGTTTCCACAATTGCGCCAACGCTGATATTATTTTTGGCAGCGATCGTGACTGAACCAGTGTCTGTCAACGAAGATGAGACATCGGGATGGCTGAGTGCCGTTGATATGCCGCCATTGAGGCTGACTGCACCATTTGGCGCACTGACCGTGACACTTCCCGAAGTCAGTGCATTGTTGCCGCCAAAATCTGTAGCGATCAACCCCCCCGTATTTATCGACTTGAGCGAAATATCGCCGGCTGAGGCTGCAACCTGGACTCCTCCACCCATCTTTGCCGTCAGATTGGCACCAAACGCTCCATTCAATCCATTGATGGCTCCACCCGCAGCCAATGAAATACCACCCGCTGAACTTGTCAAGGCAATGTCACTACTTGCAGGAGTGATCAAAATGTCATTGGCAGCTTTCATCGTCACGGACGCAGCGCTGATCGAAGAAGCACCGATCACGCTGATGTCTTTGTTTGTTGCTACAGCAACGGTATCCGGCAAGGATGTCGAAACGCCATCCCACCCCGCCACCAGGGTAAGACCACCATACAACATGGTGATATTGGTGCCGGACGGCAAAGAAATGTTGCCTGTCGAAGCCCCACTGCCGTTGGCTAGCAGGGAGAGCGAACTGGTTGCCGCGTTGGTCGGCGAAAAGTCATAGGTTCCGGCGGTAAAGGCTATGCTGCCCGTTCCCGCTGTACCCGTAGAAAGAATGACATTGGTGGTGCCAAGGTAGGACTTGATATTGACACCGTAAATGGTGCTGTTGACACCCCCGCTGGTCAGAAGCGGCAGAGAGCCGGTCACAGTGTCGATGCCTGGTCCTGCAATCAATGTGATGCTGTCAGGGTCCAGCAGCCATTTTCCACTGTTGCCATTGGGCGCTTGCGTATCAACACCCAGGATGCCATTGACATCAAGGAAATTGTGCCCAGATGTCTCCACAAACCCGCCATCCCCGCTTTTGCGGCCCCCCTTGGCCGAAATGCTGCCATAAGCCCGAGTGGTGTCATCCGCCCACACAATCACCCTGCCGCCATCACCTTGCTTTGTGGCATCGGCTTTGATGCATGCCTGAGGGCCAAAATAGGTGACACTGGCATTGGGAACATTTGCATTCTTGCCCTGATAGTCCCCACCCACCCGCACCAAACCACCGGTCTGCTCACCTGATGCATCAATGACAGCCTGATCCGTCACCGCCACACGGCTGCCCAGCACATCCACACTGCCACCCTTGATGCCAGTGGCCACAATGTGGCCTGTGCCCTCGACATACGTATCGCCTGCGGCCCTGAGCACCACCCTGCCCCCCTCCAGACTGGCCGTCGTCGCCTGAATCAACCCACTGTGTTTGAGCGTACCGGCAAACAGGCCCACCGCGTCGCCCTGCAAAGTGCCCAGGTTAATCGCTTGATCGGATGGGGCTTGCACTTGCAAACTGATCCCTTCAAGACCGCGACCGGTGATCTCAATTTGCCTGCCGGCTGCCAGAATGGTGCTGCCATTGGCCGACTGAATGAGTGCATCCTTGCCCGTATCAACTGTGGTGCCCAAAATAACCACATCGCCGCTGCGGGCCAAAATGTTGCCAAGCACCGAAACCCCCGCAGCGTCTGCACTGCCATCCCCAAAGCGCATCCGTCCGGCCAAAGCGTCAGCATCGGTCATGCGCAAGGCCGATGCCGTAAAACCGGCGGTATCAACCACTGCACCCGCCCCCACGGTGATGCCGGACTGATTGACCAAAACCAGATGGCCATTGCTGCCCAGTGTGCCAAAAATTTGCGACGGCGTTTGGGTGACCACGCGGTTAATGACCGTGCTGGCGACACTGGGCTGGGCAAAGTAGGTGGTGTTGCCCTTGGGGATAGAAAAGGTTTGCCAATCGATGGCCGAGTGACCCTGCCCTGCCCCGTTTTGGGTGGTGACCGTCAGCTTGTTGCCCACCGCAGACATCTGGGCCGCGCCGACAATGGCCACGCCGCCAGTGGGGTTGGCATGAACGATGAACGGTATAGCGCCACAGGCCGTAGCGACGGCCACTGCAAGCGATTGAAGCCCAAAGAACTGCCAGGATTCCGAGCGGGCCATGACACCCAACCCGCTGCCTGAGCACGTGCGTGAGCCGCAAATTTCTGCAACGGCCACCATCGCGCCCAAGGCTTGATTCCAGACAGAGCGAAAAATGTGATTAAGCGATGAGCGACTAGACATAAAACGCTCCTAAAACCAAAATAACCAGCGACCATCGATCGCACGGGAAACACACGCGGTGCATCTCGATTTTAGATGGAAGTTCAATGCAAGACGTTCGTCGAGTTTCAGGAGTAGGTTAATCCTAAATCCGTAAGTTCAAACCGCAAACTGGCAATAGTACCTTTGTAGATCAACGCGTTGAAGTTTTTGCGATGATCTCTGGCGTTTGTGCAAAATTCTGCCTAACATGTTGATTTCATTGGAATTCTAAAAATTGGCCAATTCCGTAGGATGTTGATAATAAACGAGTTTTTTAATTTATGCACCAACGCCATGATCACTTGTCATAGAATGCTGTAATTTGCATAATTTGGTAATTTTTAACAAAAAACACAAATATTTGAGTTTGCACTCACGGATCCAGATAATTGATATATCAAATAGTTTACGGATGGAAATTAACGACGAATTCCATGGTGAATAATTTTATTATTATTTACAATATCCCATATCATATCAAAACCTGTATGTCAGGTTAAGGTGAATTTGTTGGTCACCGGTTTGCGGCAGGGCCTGCCCCACGATGCTCAGCACGCTGCCCTTATAGATGCGTGCCCAGTCCAAAGTCAATGCGTACGATCCCAGGGTGTAGCGCAGCCCCAGCCCGGCCCCCAGCACATGGTCTGCGGCCGGTTTGTTCGCGTTCAGCCAGTTGTCATGACTAAACAGTCTGCCGGCCTCCACAAAACCCACGGCCCGCAGCC
>CAIXMC010000417.1 GCA_903920405.1 uncultured beta proteobacterium | reverse complement strand
TTGGAATCTTGTTTTTGCAGGTTACATGAATACAAAATGAAAATCAATAACATACAACTAATGACCTACCATCCAGAAAGTGGGACAGGAAATTGAGGAAAAACCATCGAATTTCGACAGCCTACCCTAACCCCCCTTTTTCAAAGGGGGGAATGAGAATGGTTAGCCTATTTGGGCAAAGCGCTGTATTTGTCCCCCCCTTTTTGAAAAAGGGGGGTTAGGGGGGATTTGGTTTTTGTATTGCACCACATCACTTTGAACGCACCCTATTTATCCTGCATTGGTGCGGGTTTGTCTGCAAAGAGGCAATGCACAGTGATGCGTTATTCACCGCAGGTTAGGTTTGCAAAGTCGATCGAGATCAACAAACGCGCATCGCGTTCTCAGATGTAAACTTATCACGCCCGGATTTGATTCATGACCTTTTCGGAAGTGTCGATCCGCTGGCATTGTTTTAATCCTTCTGGAGTTTTTTTATGGTCAAAAAGCCTGTTCGTGTTGCTGTCACTGGCGCTGCCGGTCAAATTGGTTACGCCATTCTGTTTCGTATCGCTTCGGGCGAAATGCTGGGCAAAGACCAGCCGGTCATTTTGAGTCTGCTTGAGGTTCCCGTTGAAAAAGCACAACAGGCTTTGCAGGGCGTGATGATGGAATTGCAGGATTGCGCCTTTCCATTGTTGGCGGGCATGGAGGCGCACAGTGACCCCATGCAAGCGTTCAAGGACATCGATTACGCTTTGTTGATAGGCTCACGCCCACGTGGCCCCGGCATGGAGCGTGCCGAACTTTTGTCCGTCAATGGTCAAATTTTTATCGCCCAAGGCAAAGCGCTCAACGCTGTAGCCAGCCGCGATGTGCGTGTGTTGGTGGTCGGCAACCCCGCCAACACCAACGCTTACATCGCCATGAAAAGTGCACCTGACCTGCCACGCAAGAATTTCACCGCCATGCTGCGTCTTGACCATAACCGTGCCTTGAGCCAATTGGCTTCCAAAACCGGCAAGGCGGTGGCTGACATTGCCCATCTGGCCGTTTGGGGCAACCATTCTCCTTCCATGTACGCTGACTATCGTTTTGCCAACATCAATGGCGACAGCGTCAAAGACATGATCAACGACCCCGACTGGAACGTCAATACCTTCTTGCCCACTGTGGGCAAGCGTGGTGCTGCCAGTATTGCAGCTCGCGGAGTGTCGTCTGCAGCCTCTGCGGCCAATGCCGCCATTGACCACATGCGCGATTGGGTCATGGGCACCAACGGCAGGTGGGTCACCATGGGGATTGCATCCAACGGAGAATATGACATTCCCAAAGACACCCTGTTTGGCTTTCCAGTCACCTGTGCCAACGGTGAATATAAAATAGTTGAAGGTTTGGCCATTGATGCCTTCAGCCAGGAGTGCATCAACAAAACGCTCAGGGAATTGCAAGAAGAACAAGCGGGTGTGGCACACCTGTTGTAATCTTTCTGATCTGCATATCATTGGATGTAGTGGGCGAATTTATTCGCCCTTTTTTTGCTATTTTTAGTACAGTGCCATATCCTTACGCTTATCTGACAAGCGCTAGCGGTGTTTTTTGACCCAGGATTGAACCATGTTACAAGCCTATCGTGCCCATGTTGCCCAGCGTGCCATTCTTGGCATTCCAGCACTTCCCCTGACGGCAGAACAAACCACAGCGTTGGTCGGATTGCTTAAAAACCCGCCTGCCGGTGAAGCATCATTTTTGCTGGAATTGATCGCCTACCGCGTTCCCGCAGGTGTTGATAATGCCGCTTGGGTCAAAGCCAACTTTCTGGCAGCAGTGGCACACGGCACAGAACCTTGCGCACTTATCAGTCGTGTCAAGGCCACCCAACTGCTAGGCACCATGCTCGGCGGATACAACCTGACCCCGCTGATTGATTTGCTGGATGATCCCGCAGTTGCGGCCTCAGCATCGGATGCTCTCAAACATACCTTGCTGATATTTGACCAGTTTCATGATGTCTTTGAAAAAGCAGACCAGGGCAACCTTCACGCCAGAGAAGTTTTACAGAGTTGGGCAGATGCACAGTGGTTTACCAGCCGCCCAGAAGTGCCGCAAAGCTTGACTTTGACCGTATTCAAGGTGACCGGTGAAACCAATACTGACGATTTGTCGCCTGCCCCCGATGCCTGGAGCCGCCCTGACATTCCGCTACACGCCTTGACCATGCTCAAAAACCATCGCGACGGCATCACGCCAGATCAGGATGGCCAACGTGGCCCCATCAAGTTGATGGAGAGTTTGCGCGCGCGCGGTCATTTGGTGGCTTACGTGGGTGATGTGGTGGGAACGGGTTCGAGCCGCAAGTCAGCGACCAACAGTGTGCTGTGGTTCACAGGACAGGATATTCCCTTTGTCCCCAACAAGCGTTTTGGCGGTGTTTGTTTAGGCTCCAAAATTGCCCCGATCTTTTACAACACCATGGAAGACTCAGGTGCTCTGCCCATCGAGCTTGATGTGAGTCAAATGCAAATGGAAGACACCATCGAGCTTCGCCCTTATGAGGGTAAAGCGCTCAAAGATGGCTTGGTCATTGCAGAGTTCACTCTTAAAAGCGAAGTGCTTTTGGACGAAGTGCGTGCTGGTGGCCGTATTCCTCTCATCATTGGCCGAGGGCTGACTGCCAGGGCACGCGAAGCTCTGGGCTTGCCCGTATCAACGCTTTTTCGCCTGCCGAAAAACCCCAAGAGCCACGGTGCAGGCTTTACGCTGGCGCAAAAAATAGTGGGGCGTGCCTGCGGCTTTCCCGAAGGTCAGGGTGTTTTGCCAGGCACTTATTGCGAGCCAAAAATGACCAGTGTGGGTTCACAAGACACCACAGGCCCCATGACGCGCGACGAGTTGAAAGACCTGGCCTGTCTGGGTTTCAGTGCCGACCTAGTGATGCAATCTTTCTGCCACACGGCAGCCTATCCCAAGCCCGTGGATGTCAAAACACATCACGAATTACCCGGTTTCATGAGCCAACGCGGTGGTATTTCGCTGCGACCGGGTGACGGCATCATCCACAGTTGGCTTAACCGCATGTTGCTGCCAGACACCGTGGGCACAGGAGCAGACAGCCACACCCGCTTTCCCTTGGGCATCAGCTTTCCGGCGGGATCGGGACTGGTAGCCTTTGCTGCAGCAACAGGGGTCATGCCGTTGGACATGCCAGAGAGCGTGCTGGTGCGATTCAAAGGCCAACTGCAGCCCGGTGTGACTTTGCGTGATCTGGTCAATGCCATCCCGCTGTATGCCATCCAGTCCGGTCAACTGACCGTGGCCAAGCAGGGCAAGATCAACGTGTTTTCGGGCCGAATTCTTGAAATTGAAGGTCTGCCCCATCTGAAAGTGGAGCAAGCCTTTGAACTCAGCGATGCTTCGGCTGAGCGCAGCGCTGCCGGATGCACGGTTCACCTGAACCATGAACCCGTGGTGGAATACATCCAAAGCAATATTGTCATGCTGCAATGGATGGTGGCCAATGGTTATTCTGACGAACGCACCATCCGCCGCCGCATCAAGGCCATGCAGGCCTGGCTAGACAATCCGCAATTGCTCCAGGCTGACTCCGATGCTCAGTATGCCAGCGTGATTGAGATTGATCTGGCCCATATTGTCGAACCCATCGTAGCCTGCCCAAATGACCCCGACGATGTCAAAACCCTGTCGGATGTGGCGGGTGCAAAAATTGACGAAGTCTTTATTGGATCGTGCATGACCAACATTGGTCACTTCAGGGCAGCATCAAGGCTGCTTGAAAACAGGCGCGACCTTCCCGTCAAACTATGGATGGCCCCGCCCACAAAAATGGACGCGCAGCAACTGACCGAAGAAGGTCACTATGGCGTGCTGGGCAGCGCGGGCGCACGCATGGAAATGCCCGGGTGCAGCCTGTGCATGGGCAATCAGGCGCAAGTCAAGGAAGGTGCCACGGTATTTTCAACTTCCACGCGAAATTTCCCCAACCGCCTGGGCAAAAACAGCAACGTCTATCTGGGCAGTGCCGAGTTAGCCGCCATTTGCGCCAAACTGGGACGCATTCCAACGCGGCAAGAATACATGGCAGATATGGCTGTGTTGTCTGCGGGCAGCAGCCAAATTTACCAATACATGAACTTTGACAAAGTAAAAATGTATGCCGATGCTGCGGCGACTGGGTGCGATTCAAAGTGATGTGGATGTGGCCATCTTCACCTGTCAAACTGAGTGGAATTGAGTGAGTTTTTTGTATAACAAATCGGCCTCTAGCGCCCGTCCTGCTTGCATAGTTAGCTATTCTTTTGATAGCCAAATAGGCAAATCAATTCGCCAAACTCTTTTCCTTGTACGTCCCCCTATTGGCTGCTTCATATCTTTTGCATCGATTCATCCCTCGCGCCAATAAAGCACGGGCTATACCATGCACTTGCTCATTGACTCTGGTGATTTGTACGAAATATCTGCGACGGCGCCTGTCTATAATGCGGCGCTTTGCAGATGGGTTCTTTGTCTTTCTCTCCTGATTATTTATGGTTGAAGACTGTTATTCTGACGAAGAACCCTCACTGGATTTCAATCCTTTGACAGCACAAGAAGCCCAAGCCTTGCGTATCACACTTCACGTTCTATCACCTTGGTGGGTGATTGCCGCGCAGGTGCTGGTCTCTGCGCTGGCCACGGGTGTGACCGCTGTGTTTTGGGATGGTTCTACTTCCAGGTCAGTCGCTTGTGGTGGATTGGCAGTGGCGCTTCCTTCGCTTTTGTTTGCTCGTGGCATCATGGGGAGGGTTGGCGCTTACCCTGCGGTTTTTCGATTTTTTATTTGGGAATCGGTCAAAATTTTCGCCACAGTGGCTGTTTTGTATTCAGCGCACCGCTGGGTGGATCATTTAAGTTGGCCAGCCATGCTGGTGGGTTTGGTTGTAACAATGAAGGTGTACTGGTTGGCTTTGGTGTTTCATCATCCCATCCGTGCAAAAATAATCGCCTACGGGCATCCAACATCTTTGAAAACATCTCTGAAAATCTCTTTGAAAGTAACGTAACGGATGGTTGCTCAAGACAACGCTGCACAACAAGGTCTCTCGGCAGGCGAGTACATTACTCACCACCTCACGCATTTGCAAACCCACAAGCCATTGGGCGTGATTGACATGTCGGTGCTCAATCTCGATTCCATTTTTTGGTCGGTGCTGATGGGTTGCCTGGGCTTGTGGGTGATGTGGCGCGTGGCCCAAAGCGTGACATCCGGCGTGCCGGGGCGCTTGCAGGCAGCGGTTGAAATTTTGTTTGAAATGGTCGATACCCAAGCCAAAGGCATTGTGCATAACGCCCATTCGCGCAAGTTTGTCAGCCCCTTGGCGCTTACCGTGTTTGTTTGGGTGTTTTTGCTCAATTCAATGGATTTTTTGCCGGTTGATTTGTTCAACACCGTATTGACCGTGACGGGTCTCAATCACTACATCCATGCCCTGCGTGTGGTGCCGACCGCTGATTTATCCACCACGCTGGCCATGTCCTCTTCTGTCTTGCTGGTGTGCTTTTACTACAACGTCAAAATCAAAGGCGCTCTTGGGTGGGCGCATGAGCTGGTCACTGCCCCGTTTGGCACCAGTAAAAATCCTTTCCTTGCCCTGATTTTGGGCGTTCTGAATTTTGGTATGCAAATGATTGAATTCACCGCCAAAACCGTGTCGCAGGGCATGCGGCTCTTTGGCAACATGTATGCCGGCGAGCTGGTTTTTATGTTGATTGCGCTGATGGGTGCTGTGGGCTTTGGGTCAGTAACAGGCGTAGCCTTGTGGCTGGGTCATGTGTTGGTGGGAACGGGCTGGGCTATTTTTCACATTTTGATTGTGTCACTCCAAGCCTTTATTTTTATGATGCTGACTTTGGTGTATGTGGGACAAGCCCATGAGCATCATTGATGATTTCTTTTTTTAACTTTAATTTGTAGGAGCTTTTGAATGGAAAACGTGCTGGGTTATGTGGCTTTGTCCGCTGGTTTTATCATTGGTCTGGGTGCTTTTGGTGCCTGTATTGGCATTGCCATCATGGGCAGCAAATACCTTGAGGCGGCAGCGCGACAGCCTGAATTGATGAATGAATTGCAAACCAAAATGTTTTTGTTGGCAGGTTTGATTGACGCTGCCTTTTTGATTGGCGTGGGTATTGCCATGATGTTTGCCTTTGCCAACCCCTTTGTGTTGCGTTGATTTCGACCTTTCATTCTCTTAGAAAGGTCTTGTTGTGAGTATTAACGCAACATTGTTTGCGCAGATGATGGTGTTTTTTTTGCTTGTGGTCTTTACGATGAAATTCGTTTGGCCCCCCATTGCAAAGGCACTCGACGATCGCGCACAGAAAATCGCCGACGGTCTGGCTGCTGCTGACAAGGCTCGCTTCGAACTGTCTTCAGTCCACAAGCAAGTTGAAGAAGAATTGTCAAAGTCTCGCAGCTCATCCACCGCCCATTTAGCTGATGCCGAACGTCTCGCCTTGGTCATTCTTGAAGAAGCCAAGCAAAAAGCATCTGTTGAGGGCAGCAAGATTGTTGCTGCCGCCAGAATTGAGGCAGACGTGCAAATTGTCCAGGCACGCGAGTCGCTGCGCGAACAAGTTGCAGCACTGGCTGTCAAGGGGGCAGAACAAATTTTGCGTAGGGAAGTCAACGCCAGTGTTCACGCTGATTTGCTTTCACGCCTAAAGACTGAGCTGTAACAAGCCCATTACCATGGCCGAACTTGCCACGATTGCGCGCCCCTACGCCGATGCCCTCTTCAAGGTGTGCGGCTCTGACCATCGATCCACCTTGAATTGGCTTGAAGAACTGGCTTGTGTAGCACAGCAGCCCCTGTTGCTGGAATTTTCACAAAGTCCAATGGCATCATCTGATCAGGTGTATGAGGTGGTGACGAGCGTGATGAAAACACAGCCCAATCATCATACGCAAAATTTTCTGCGCCTCATTATTGCCAACCATCGCCTGACCTGCTTGCCTGATGTATCGGCACAGTTTCGTGCCTTGGTCAATGCCAGAAGCGGAGTGTGTGATGCCATCATTTACAGTGCTTTTCCCATGGAGGGTCAAGCCTTGATCGAAACCACTGAACTCCTTGAGAAGCGGTTTGCACGCAAGCTCCATGTGTCGGTCCAACTGCAACCCGACTTGATTGGCGGCATACGTGTGGTGGTCGGTGACGAGGTTCTTGACACATCGGTCAGGGCGCACCTGGAACAAATGAAAGTGGCACTCAGCGTATAAGACGTTATCGTTTTGAACTGCCAGCCTTATGAACAACGAAAGAACGAGAGAGTCATGCAACTCAATCCCACAGAAATTTCTGAACTGATCAAAAACCGTATCGAGGGTCTGTCGGTCGATACAAACATTCGTAACCATGGTACGGTAGTCACCGTGACCGACGGCATTTGCCGCATTCACGGATTGTCTGATGTGATGCAAGGTGAAATGCTGGAGTTTCCCCTAGATGCCCTAGGCGCGCCTACCTATGGACTGGCGCTCAACTTGGAGCGCGATTCGGTGGGTGCTGTGATTTTGGGTCAATACGAGCATATCTCTGAAGGCGATGTTGTCAAATGCACCGGCAAAATTCTTGAAGTTCCTGTAGGTCCCGAATTAAAGGGTCGCGTGGTCAATGCACTGGGGCATCCCATCGACGGCAAAGGCCCCATCAACGCCGCCTTGACCGATGTGATTGAAAAAGTAGCCCCTGGCGTGATTGCTCGCCAGTCCGTCAGCCAGCCCATGCACACGGGTCTCAAGTCCATTGACTCCATGGTGCCCATTGGGCGGGGGCAGCGTGAGTTGATCATTGGCGATCGACAAACCGGCAAGACAGCCGTTGCCATTGATGCCATCTTGAACCAAAAAGGTCAGAACATGACCTGCATTTATGTGGCCATTGGTCAAAAAGCCTCCAGTGTCAAAAACGTGGTGCGTTCACTAGAACGTGGTGGCGCCATGGAATACACCATTGTGGTGGCTGCCACTGCATCAGAGTCGGCAGCCATGCAATATGTATCGGCTTATTCTGGCTGCACCATGGGCGAATACTTTCGTGACCGAGGTGAAGATGCCCTGATTATTTATGACGACCTGTCCAAGCAGGCTGTGGCGTACCGTCAGGTGTCTTTGCTGCTTCGCCGCCCACCCGGTCGTGAAGCCTACCCAGGTGACGTGTTTTATCTGCACAGCCGACTGCTAGAACGTGCTGCTCGTGTCAATGTCGCTTATGTGGAAAAATTTACGCAGGGTGCTGTCAAAGGCAAAACGGGGTCATTGACCGCCTTGCCCATCATTGAAACCCAGGCGGGCGACGTGTCTGCATTTGTGCCAACCAACGTCATCTCCATCACTGATGGCCAGATTTTTCTGGAAACCAGTTTGTTTAACTCAGGGATTCGTCCGGCCATCAACGCCGGCATTTCGGTGTCTCGCGTCGGTGGTGCTGCGCAAACCAAACTCATCAAAAGTCTCTCAGGTGGCATTCGCACAGACTTGGCGCAGTACCGCGAACTGGCAGCGTTTGCCCAGTTTGCATCAGACCTGGATGATGCCACTCGCAAGCAGCTTGATCGCGGTGCGCGCAGCACGGAGTTGCTCAAACAGGCCCAATACAGTCCGCTGCCCATTTCATTGATGGCTGCCACGATTTTTGCCCTGAACAAGGGTTATCTTGACGATATCAACGTGAATAAAGTCCTGGCTTTTGAACATGGCTTGCACAGCTTTTTGAAAGACAAACACGCAGCGTTATTGTCCAAACTGGAAGCCGACAAAGCCATGGACAATGAGGCCGAGGATGCCATGAACACTGCTGTGACCGCCTTCAAAACAACTTTTGCCTAAAAGCCATCTGACGACAACACGGAGACCACAATGGCAACAGGCAAGGAAATACGAGCAAAAATCAAGAACTTCGAGAGCACCAGGAAAATCACCAAAGCGATGGAGATGATTTCCGTCTCCAAAATGCGCAAGGCCCAAGACCGTATGAAGGCAGCTCGGCCTTATGCTGAAAAAGTACGCAACATTGCAGCACACTTGGGTCAAGCCAACCCCGATTATGTTCACCCCTTTATGACACAAAGCGATGCCAAAGTAGCGGGCATGATTGTGGTGACCACTGACAAGGGTTTGTGTGGTGGGTTAAACACCAACGTATTGCGCGGGGTAACCCACAAGTTCCGTGAACTTCAAGCAGAGGGTTTTGGTATTCAGACAGTAGCCATTGGTCATAAAGGTTTTGGTTATCTCAAACGCATCGGGTCCCAAGTGGTAGCCCATGTCACCCACCTGGGGGACAAACCGCGTTTGGAGCAAATGATTGGCCCGGTCAAGGTTTTGCTCGATGCTTACGCCAGGGGCGAAATCAGTGCTGTTTATTTGTCTTACACCCGTTTTGTAAACAGAATGAAGCAAGATGTGGTGGTAGAGCAGTTGCTTCCCCTGTCCTCAGCAACACTTCGCGCACAAAAAAAGGCTTGCGAAGACGAATGCGGTGTTCTGCAGGGTTGGGATTACATTTATGAACCGGATGCCCAAACCGTGATTGATGACTTGCTGTTGCGTTATGTCGAGGCCTTGGTCTTTCAGGCGGTAGCTGAAAACATGGCATCTGAACAGGCTGCTCGCATGGTGGCCATGAAAGCGGCCTCCGACAACGCCGGTCACGTCATCAGCGAACTCAAACTGGTCTATAACAAAACGCGGCAGGCAGCCATTACCAAAGAGCTGTCCGAAATTGTTTCAGGTGCAGCGGCCATTGCCGTTTGACCGTCAAAATTTTCGGCCCTACAGCCTGATAACGCGCATTCAAATTGATTGGAGTACACCTCAATGGTGCAAGAAACTACACAAACAAACACATTAGTTCAAGGCAAAGTCGTCCAGTGCATAGGAGCTGTGGTTGACGTGGAATTTCCGCGTGGGCACATGCCGCATATTTACGATGCTTTGAAGCTCGACGGCTCTGCCCTGACACTTGAAGTGCAGCAGCAATTGGGGGATGGCATTGTGCGCACCATCGCTCTCGGTTCTAGTGACGGCTTGCGTCGCGGTTTGATGGTGTCCAACACCGGCCACCCCATCTCAGTGCCTGTTGGGTCTGCTACTTTAGGCCGCATCATGGATGTGCTGGGCAATCCCATTGACGAATGTGGCCCCATCAACGCCTCGCTGCACATGCCCATTCACCGCAAAGCCCCTGCGTATGATGAGCTAAGCCCTTCACAAGAGCTTCTGGAAACCGGCATCAAGGTGATTGACCTGGTGTGCCCCTTTGCCAAAGGCGGCAAGGTGGGATTGTTTGGCGGTGCAGGTGTGGGCAAAACTGTCAATATGATGGAGTTGATTAACAACATTGCCAAGGCGCACAGTGGCTTGTCAGTGTTTGCCGGTGTGGGCGAGAGAACGCGGGAAGGTAATGATTTTTATCACGAAATGGCAGAGTCCGGCGTGGTTAATCTTGAAAAGTTTGAAGATTCCAAAGTTTCCATGGTCTATGGCCAGATGAACGAGCCTCCGGGCAACCGTTTACGTGTGGCCTTGACAGGTTTGACCATTGCCGAGTCTTTCCGCGATGAAGGCCGAGATGTCTTGTTTTTTGTCGATAACATTTACCGCTTTACCTTGGCTGGTACTGAAGTTTCTGCCCTGTTGGGACGTATGCCTTCCGCCGTGGGCTACCAACCCACCCTGGCCGAAGAAATGGGGCGCTTGCAAGAGCGTATTACATCTACCAAAACAGGCTCTATCACCTCCATTCAGGCGGTGTATGTGCCAGCCGATGACTTGACCGACCCCAGCCCTGCAACCACCTTTACCCACCTTGACTCCACCGTGGTGCTCAGTCGAGACATTGCCTCCATGGGCATTTATCCGGCGGTTGATCCACTGGATTCAACCAGCCGTCAGCTAGACCCCAACGTCGTGGGGCTGGAGCACTATGAAACCGCCCGTGCTGTGCAAGGCACTTTGCAGCGCTACAAGGAATTGCGCGACATCATCGCCATTTTGGGAATGGATGAACTTGCCCCCGAAGACAAATTAACGGTCAGCCGTGCCCGAAAAATGGCGCGTTTCTTAAGCCAGCCCTTCCATGTAGCCGAAGTCTTTACTGGAACCCCTGGCAAATACGTCAGTCTGACGGAGACCATTCGTGGCTTCAAAATGATTGTTTCAGGCGAGTGCGATCACTTGCCTGAGCAGGCGTTTTACATGGTAGGCGGCATTGACGAAGCCATTGAAAAAGCCAAGAAAATTCAATAATCCAGGAACGCCATGAACACCATCCATGTTGATGTGGTGAGTGCCGAAGCATCCATCTTTTCGGGTGAGGCACGTTTTGTAGCCCTGCCCGGCGAAGCGGGAGAACTTGGCATTTACCCACGCCATACCCCTTTGATCACGCGCATCAAGCCAGGCTCTGTACGCATTCACAAAGTTGATGGTACTGAAGAATTCATTTTTGTGGCGGGTGGCATCCTGGAAGTACAGCCCAATTGCGTGACTGTGCTCTCAGACACAGCCATTCGTGGCAAAGACCTAGACGAAGAAAAAGCCATGGCTGCCAAAATTGCCGCCGAAGAAGCGCTTAAAAACGCCAAGTCCAACATGGATTTGGAAAAAGCCAGTTCCGAGCTGGTGGTGATGTTGGCTCAAATTTCTGCCTTGCGAAGATTCCGCCATAACAGATGAACGTTGACAGTTCAAGAATGGCACTTGTGGAAGCGGCATCCTGCCGCTTGTGGCTTGTGGCTTGTCAAGCTAGGATATGGTGAACAATAAGTTCAGACATTCTGATCCGCGTGGAATTCCCAAGGGCACTTTGTAGAAGCGCCATCTTGGCGCTTCTACAAGCCAAAAGCGGCAAGATGCCGCTTCCACAAAATGGCATGCTCGATTCCGTCATTTTCGCTGTCCAAGGATCGACGTGGTTGAGGCTTCTGAGTTTGGATAAACTTTAGCCATGTTAAAAATTCGATCCGACGTTCAATGTATTCTTGACAGAGACCCTGCAGCTCGCAACACTTGGGAGGTTTTAACTTGCTATCCTGGCTTGCATGCCGTCGTGATGCACCGTATGGCACATGCCTGCTGGATGAATGGCTTCAAATGGTTTGGACGCTATATTTCGCACGTTGCCCGTTTTTTGACGGGCATTGAAATTCATCCGGGGGCCACTATCGGTCAGCGCGTTTTTTTTGATCATGCGATGGGCGTGGTGGTGGGTGAGACCGCCGAGGTCGGCGATGACTGCACCATCTATCAGGGCGTAACCCTGGGCGGTACGTCGCTTTACAAAGGCACTAAGCGCCACCCAACCTTGGGGCGTAGCGTGGTAGTAGGTGCAGGCGCACAAGTGCTCGGCGGTTTTACTGTAGGCGATGGGGCCAAGATTGGATCCAACGCCGTGGTAACCAAACCCGTACCCGCAGGAGCGACCGTCGTGGGTAACCCCGCTCGCATCATTCAGGCTGGAATGGATGTAAAGCGCGAAGAAGCTGCCACCAAAATGGGGTTTTCAGCCTATGGTGTGTCGCAAAATGATGATCCCTTAAGTCAAGCCATGCATGGTTTGATTGACAGCGCTTGCGCCCACGAGCATCAAATTGCGCTGCTGTGGAAAGCCATTGAAGCTCTACTGGCTGACTCAGCCAACTGCGTGCCCAGTGATGCTGCATTAAGTGAACATTTTGAAGCAGCCAAGCTCAACAGGTTGGTATCTGACTAATTTTGAAACTACTGGCGCGCGTCTAGGTTGGATATTGTCAAATCATGGAGGATGCATTGATGCAACGTAAAAAAATTATGCTGGTGTTTGGCACTCGCCCAGAAGCCATCAAAATGGCGCCGCTCTACCACGCGCTACAACAAAACGCCGACATTTTCGAGACGCGGCTTTGTGTCACAGCCCAGCATCGTCAAATGCTGGACCAGGTGCTGAAGGTATTTGACTTGACCCCTGATATAGACCTGAACTTGATGAAGCAGGGGCAGGACTTGTTTGATGTGACGGCAGGCGTATTGCTGGGTATGCGCGATGTGTTGCGCTCTGAAAAACCCGCTGCCTTGCTGGTGCATGGCGACACCACCACCACGCTGGCCTCTGCCATGGCGGGGTTTTATCTAGGGGTGCCGGTGGGTCATGTGGAGGCCGGCTTGCGAACCTTTGATATTTATCAGCCGTTCCCCGAGGAATTCAACCGGCAAGTCGCCTCAAAAGTGACGACATGGCATTTTGCCCCCACTGATTTCAGTCGTCGCAACTTGTTGGCCGAACACGTGCCCGAGTCAGCGATCACGGTCACTGGCAATACGGTGATTGATGCGCTATTTTGGGTGCTCAAGCGCATTGAGACGGACGCCGCGCGGCGTGATGCGGTGACAGCATGTTTGCACGCCTGTTTGCCTTTTGATTGGACGAATCGGCGTTTTGTGCTGATCACCGGCCACCGTCGTGAAAATTTTGGTGATGGCTTTTTGCAAATTTGCCATGCCCTGCGTGAGCTGGCCAGCCTTTATCCAACAGTGCATTTTGTTTACCCGGTTCACCTGAACCCCAATGTTCAGCAACCTGTCAACGCGCTACTGGCAGAGCTGCCCAATGTGCATTTGATTGCGCCGCTCGACTACGAGCCTTTTGTCTATTTGCTAAAACACAGTCACATTGTGTTGACCGACAGCGGGGGAATTCAGGAAGAAGCCCCCAGTCTGGGCAAGCCGGTTCTGGTGATGCGTGATGTCACCGAACGACCAGAGGCTGTGGCTGCTGGTACGGTCAAGTTGGTGGGGGCAAACCGTGAACGGGTAGTGAGCCATGTGGCTGAGTTGCTTGATGATGAGCACAGTTACCACTCTATGGCGCGCGCCCATAACCCGTATGGAGATGGTCATGCCTGTGAAAGAATCATTCACTTTTTGAAGAAGAGGCTTTCCACTTAGGATATGGTCAACAATAAGTTCCGCTTTTGGCCGTCAGAGTTGGGATGCAATGCTAGGCACAAATCGTGCGGTGTGGCCCAGCCACATAAACGATTTGTAACGACGCAGTGCGCCCAAATCTGACGAGCCAAAAGCGGAACTTATTATTGACCATATCCTTAGGATATGGTCAACGCGAGTGTGCCTTGATCCGTGCATCACATGGGAGAAAATTCTTACCTACAAAATAGGCCTCTAACGCCCGTCCTTATTACGTAAGCAGCTATCAATCATATAGTAACCAATGCTTCATTGCAAAGGCCGTTTTTTTGGGGAAAACATCCAAGGTTGGCCAACAGCCAACCGCTAAGTCAGAAAACCAAAGTTCTTTATCATTGTCATGGATAATTTGCATAAGCCTAATTTTGTGTTATACTTAGATTATGAAAACGCCAATATATAGAACAGTCCGAATCAAGATTAAAAAGGTTAAGTTAATTAACGCATTTAAGGCACAGATGTTGGCGGCTAAGAATCTATACAACATTGGTGTTTTCATT
>CAIXMC010000416.1 GCA_903920405.1 uncultured beta proteobacterium | reverse complement strand
GTGATGCGTTGTTGGGTCATGGAAGGGTGGGTTGCACTACAGCACCGGGTCTGAGGATTGCGTTGGCAACAACGTGAAATCGATCAAAAAATGCCTTGAAACTGGGCATGGTCATCAATTGCGACCAATCTACCGGATTGGTTTTGCACCAATCAGCAAGTTGTTGGGCAGACTGATGGCCACAAAAAGCTTTGTCCAATTGTTCTTTGGCTAACTTTGGCGATTTGTCATTGCCAGAAATATTTTCCAATGTCGCGTGTGAATGACAGCCTTTCCGAGTCGCGCAAAGCAACCAGGCTTCTGACTTGGGTTTAGGGAGCATGGGTACACCAAAATAAAATTCTGCCGCCGTGCAACCCTTCAGCATACTGTCCCATTTGGTTTGCCATAACTGCTTGGGTGCGCTGCGTGTGCCATCGTTGTCAATGAATAAAACCGCCATCACCGGCACGTCATCATCCTGGCATAAATTCCAGTTCGATACATTCCTGTGTCAAAAGATTCAAATCTGTATCTACCAATGCGTCCCCTGGCCCCATGGCATTGAGTTTTTCAGCCATTCGCGGTATGTCAAAAAACCGTCGAACTCTGGTTTCTCCTGCCGATGATTTGTAGATCAATTGCACCGATTTGCGCGCCACGTCGTCGGTGAGGTAATTCAAGACCAAAGGGCTGTGCGTTGTGATGACCAGTTGTTGAGGACTTGCGACCAGTGTGTCAACCAAGGCTTCAACAATTTCCTGGTTGATGCCGTTTTCAATTTCATCGAGCAAAATCAACGAGCGGTCAGTCGATGATTGCGCCAGAACAGCGAGCACGCGCAAAAGACTGTCATTCAAGTGCGTCGCCTCAGTTTCGAGCTGCTTGCCTTCAAACTGCTCCTGCACCATCAATTTTTTCCAACCCGATTTCAATGTGGAAACCCGAAAATCGACTATTGCCGGATAGAAACGCCGCAACAAAACCAGCAGATCATCTTTTTTTTGTCCCTTGATGCCGTCCAGAAAGGCTGACAGCTTTTCACCACCGAAGCCAATGTCATGATCAGACGAACGAGCGCGTTTGCGCAACAGTTGTGGTGACAATAATTCCAACGAACGCATGTGTTTGATTGCGCTGCGAAACTCCAGCAATGAGGCGGGCAGTTCGGACTCCTTCAAAACCGACAGGATAGACCCCTGATAAGTAAAGGCGATTTCTTGCCGTGGCTTGCCATCCAGCGAAAAAGTTCCCTTGTCAACGAGCAAAAGTTTTCTGCCTGAACGCGCTGGCGGAATAACCCCTGTTTCAATCACATGTTCTTTGGTGCATCTCAAATCTGTCCGATTGAAAACTCCTAACCAGTTCAAAGTGTGGGTGTTCTCCAATTCATAAACAATGTTGAGCGTGATATTGTTCTCTTTGCGGAGTTTGTTGTTCAAATCACCGATATTCCAATTGCGCTCTTTCAGCCACGCATCCACATCGCCCTGCATGATGTGCGACAAAAAATCAAAGGCCTGCAGCACGGTGCTTTTACCAGCGCCATTCATGCCCACCAGGCAATTGAACCTGTCAAGCCCAAGACTTAAATCTCCGATGGACTTGAAGTTCACCATCTGAATTGACTTGATCATTTTTGTCATCCGTTGTATTGATAAAAAGTGGCTCTAACGCCCGTCCAGTATGCGTTGATAGCTATATAAATTATAGTAATAGGACTTACGCAACCTGGGCAGCGCCTTGTGGTGATCAAGCCAATAGCCCAAAGCGTCCCACAGCATGGCCACGATGCGCAACACGGTAGATTTGCCACAGCCATTGGGGCCGGACAACAAAGTGCGCGACTCAATTGGGTCATTTAAGCAGATCGATGCTCTGGTAGCCCAAAGGGCCGACATCTTCACAATACAAAGCTCTGATTTTCATCCCAAGTCCTTTATGTTGGCATATTCCACAATAAAACCCACCCTCACCATGGCAAACCCCCGTCAAAAAGGTTCATTAACCATGCCGTGTCAAGGTTCAATTGCCCGATGTCTGCACTATGAGCACCCGCATTTTTGGCCACCGTTTTACCATCCACCTTATTGACTAGCCAAAGCTCCTCAACTCGTGATGCCCGCACCAAAGACTCGCTGTGCGTGGTGACAAAAACGGGGTGCTTGGGTGACGCTTGTTCACGCATCAAATCCACCAACGCCTCAATACCTTTTGGGTGAATGCCTCGCTCAGGCTCTTCTATCAGTGTCATGCCGTAGCCCGATGAACGACTCAACACCGCAGTCATGATGCACAGCGCATATATCGTTCCGTCAGAAATTAAATTGGCAGGGAAATGTGGCTTGATACCGAATTCCTTGAACTTGATCACCGTACCACCGCTTAGGATGTGGTCAGTAATAAGTTCCCCATTTGGCTCGTCAGATTTGGGCGCACTGCGTCGTTACAAATCGCTTATGTGGCATGGCCACACCGCGCGATTTGCGCCTAGCAGTGCATCCCAACTCTGACGGCCAAATGGGGAACTTATTACTGACCACATCCTTAACCGCTCAGGTGCTGTATGTATCTGCTCCATACCGGGAACCAGCAACGTCATCCAGTCCACCACCTGAGACTGAAATTCTTCATTTTTTTCCAACATTGCCAGCATGGTCGCCACGTTATGCCCATGCGAATCCAGCAGGGTCGCATCTGCGCTTGATCCGTCTGGCTCTTTTGCCCCCAATGGGTCAAAGCGAAATACCTGTATATTGGTCAAATAATCGTGCAAAGGCACCTCACCCTTTGTAAACATCAATGCCGACACATCCGACGGAAGACTATCAATGGTTGATTGGGTACCGTCTTTTTTATAGAGCGTAGATGCCTGAGACTTTTTACGACTCAAGACAATCACACCATCCACAATCAGACGTTCTTCCAGTTGAGGACGGGTATCCATATCATGCACTTTCAAGCTGTACGACAACTTTTGAGCATTCATGGTGGCCTGAATGTCAAATTCAAAAGTCCGTGCGTTGTTCTTGCGCAGCTTATAGCAATGAATTTGCGCAAACCCCCTGAACTTGCGAATGGCTTTGACGGCACCCAGTTCAATCACGGCACTGACAAACGCCAGTGCGTCCATTAGATTGCTCTTGCCAGAGCCATTGGGACCAGCAAAAACACCGAAAGGCTTGAGCTGCTCAAGTCTTAGACGGGCCACACTCTTGAAACCCGCAATCTCTATAGAGTCATTGCTCATCGTTCATCCTTTTTACTTGTGACCCCATTCATCATTCAGCTCCCAGCAACTCCGCCTCAATCTGCGCGATGCTCGGCAGGTATTGGGCAAGATCATCCGGTAGTTGTAGCCGGTATTCGGCAATGCCAAGGGGCTGGGTCATGCCGCGAAGGGCGTATTCGGCCACCACCTTGTGATTTTGCTTGCACAGCAACAGTCCCAACGTGGGCTTATCTTCAGCGCTTTTGATTTTTTCGTCCACCAGCGTGACATAAAAATTGAGCTGCCCCACATGTTCCGGCTTGAACTCGCCTGCCTTCAGCTCCACCACCATGAAACGATGCAGGCGGTAGTTGTAAAACAGCAGGTCGATGAAAAAGTCCTGGCCTTCGACGGCCACATTCACCTGCCGCCCCACAAAGGCAAAGCCCTCACCCAGTTCCATCAGCAGCCGGGTCACATGGCGTGTCATGGCGGCTTCAATGTCGCGCTCTACAGCTTCATTGGTGACACCCAGAAAGTCGAATAAATACGGGTCTTTCAGCGTTTGCTGCGCCAGTTCAGACTCTGGTGCAGGCAAGCGGGCTGAAAAATTGCGACCTGTACGATTGACTAAGCCGCTTTGGCTGCCCAAGTAAGGTCAAATCTACGGTTTTGCAGCCATTGTCGTGCCACACCGTTAACTGTGAGCGCATTTAGTGAGGTTAGCGC
>CAIXMC010000415.1 GCA_903920405.1 uncultured beta proteobacterium | reverse complement strand
CCAATCGCTGATAGAACGCTTTAATCGGCGCGTTGTAACGGGTAGCCACCAATGTTGCCATGTACAGTGCCGTGCGCAGAGTGGCACGACCACCACTGATGCTGCGTTGCCCTTTGAGGCGACCCGAATCGTGGTTATATGATGCCACTCCCGCCAAGGCGCTGATTTGGCGACGATTGAGCGTTCCCAGTTCAGGCAATTCCCCCACCAAAGTCGCCACCGTTACCGCTCCAATGCCCTTGACATCACTCAAAAGCGCACTCAGATCGGCGTGATACTGCTTGAGATGACTCTCCAACTCAGACTCAATATGCCGCAATTGTGTCCCCAACGACTTGATAACAGATTTGATACTCTTATGCGTACTGCGATGGGCAGTACCCAAATGGTTGTTCTCCATCACTCGCAGTTCCACCAATTGCCTACGCCTGCCTACCAAGGCAGCCAGTTTCTGCTGCTGCTCATTGGGCAAGGGCTTGACCAACTTTGCCGCATCGGGTCGCGCCGCCCACACCTGTGCCAAATGTGCCAACCCCTGTGCATCAATGCGATCCGTCTTGGCCAATTTGCCCATGGCCTTGGCAAAGTCTCGCGCTTGCCTGGGATTGATGATCGCTACAGGCAAGCCCGCAGTTTGCAGTGCCGAAGCGCATGCAAATTCATAACCCCCAGTGGCTTCAAGTACCACCAAGCCGACCTTCAAAGGAAGCAACATTTTGCATAGTGCATCATGCCCCGCGCTATCGTTACTCAGAGTGCTCACGTTACCAGCAACACCCACACACACATCCAAACTGGTTTTGGATACGTCGATACCAACATAGATCAAATCAACATTCATCATGGCCCATCCTTGTTTATGCGACCTCAAGTCCGACAACTGTTCGGGATCCAGATCAATGAAAACTGCTGTGCGTCGATTGCTAGATTGCGGGCTCATACGCCCCAGGTTCAAACGGACTGCACAACAGGATTCAACCTTTGCTGTAGCAATGTCTGTAGATTTGTGGACAATTTGCCTAACGGCAAACCGCGTGACACTTTGCCCACACGCTACACGGACCCTACTACCACTAATTATAGATGCCCGCATTAACAAAGCGACATGAATCTCAGTCCATCAAACGTGTGCTTTGTGAAATTTGTCGCTTTACCAGCTACTGGATCAATATTCTACAAATCCGAAGATACAAGGTTGAATGATGGCGGCATCGCTGGACTGCGCACTGGCACCACTCAATTGAATGGCTTTGTTGATGGTTTCTGTGAGTTTGAGGGCGTCGGCTTGCCCTACGCCCATGGCTTTTCCAGCTTCGGCCAGTTTGGAAAAGAGGGTACCGGTGCTTTCGAGGGTGCTTCCGGTTGTTTTGGCGATGTCGATAATGCATGCAAAGGCGGTTTTGAAGGCTTCCCCTTCACCGGTGACGAGTTTGACGCGGGCTGCCAGGTTGTTGTAGGCATCGGCGGTATTGAGAACACTGGCAGGCACCCCGCCCAGTACCCAGTACCGAGACCATGTCGCCAACCAGTTGGGTGATGTTGTTGATTTTTAGGGCGGATATGCCCATTTTGTCAAACCCGCTGCTGGAACTGTCTGCGGCTTTTCCTGCGTCGGTCAATCCTTTGGAGGCTTTGTCAAACCCGATACTGGCATTGTCGGCGGCCTTGCCGGCGTCGGTCAAGCCTTTGGATGCAGATGCCCCCGAGGCCTCAATGCTGGTGAGAGAGCTGGCTATTTTTTTAACCTGCTCTTCGCCAGATACACTGGAGGCAATCTCAATCTCAATACGTTCGGTGGTCATGATGTTGGCACTTTTAGGTTTTCTGGCAACTGGCGCATTTTTCTGTATGGTCTCAGGGCTGTTTTGGTGGCCGCCCTTGTTGCTGCTGGGTTATGTGTGCCTGGCGGGAATGGTTTTGATAGGGGTTGTCTATGCTTTTGGGGTGGCCACTGGTAAATTTGACAGAGGCAGCCTTCCGCTTGAGTAAGCAAAAGGATGCCGCGGCCATTGGTTGCCCTATTTGAGTTATGCGGCCAAACTGCCCTAACGTAGCGGTTGTTGATTTTGTGCTGTCTATCAGTAATTTACCTTCAAGTTCAAATTTTTGAAATTCATTGCTGATGAGCGACAAATCCTTGAGGGGGTCAAATACGACGCGGTACAGTTCTACCAGTACGGGAGCGTTGGATGCTGCAGTGTTGATGCCTTCAAATCTAACAAAGCGTTCTGGCATGGTGGCTGTAAAGAGTCCAATGTCGGTCACTGCGGCGTAAGAGTAGGCGGCCTTAATGGGCGCTGTGAACCCGCTGACCAGTGTGAATGTGATTGCGCCAAAGTCGGCATCCAAGGTGTAGTTGGTGCCTGCAACCAGTGTGCCGGGTGTTTCTGCAGTACTGTCGGTGATGACCACGCTGCTTACTTTTTGATGTTCCAACAGGTAGCGTTTGCCAAGAGTAGGTGCAGTGGTGCTGACGACTTTAGCCGTTGCCGTTCCTGCTGTGACTGCGCTGCTGGTGCCATGCAGGGCGAGTGCCATATTTTCTATGGTAAATTCTTCAACGGTCAGTTTGCAACTGGCGCCTTTGCTTTTAATCATTTGTTGATCCAGGCTGCGTTTTCCGGTGCTGGTCTCGAAGTGTTCGACGACGTCGGTCTTCAATGCCAGTGTCAGTGCGGCGACGTTGCCAGGGCTAACCACAATACCGTTCAATGGAGCACAGTAATAGCTTCCACGAACGATTTACTGGGTTGTGGAAAGGATCGATGTACAGCTCTTTTTTTAGGCCATTTGCTCATTTTTACCTTGATGACGCGTAACTTCTCAATAACCCGTGGCAAGTTT
>CAIXMC010000414.1 GCA_903920405.1 uncultured beta proteobacterium | reverse complement strand
TGACGGCCAAATGCGGAACTTATTGTTGACCATATCCTAAAGTGTTACCCACGTTTGCACCATGCCCTTATTTTTTTGGGGGTGGCGGGATAACTGCATCATGACCATTGCATATCACAATACCGATCAGCATGCAAAAGTAGTCGCCCATACCAATACCGTAAATGGTAGATGTTGTAAGCCCTGCGACTACCAATGCGGCGAGAACAGACTGTAAGCTGTGGGCATCTAGGTCAACCAGTGATCTGGAGTGCATAGAGAGACTGAGCAATACACAGCAAAGCAGCGACAGTCCAATCACACCCCCTTCTACTGCCCACAACAGAAACATGTGATGTGGATTGTCAGTAGTTTCAAAATTTGAGACTGATTTTCCAGCGGACAATCGGCGAAACTCGTTGTTCCAACTACCAGAACCTGATCCTGCGATGGGTTTCTCGGCAATCGCTTGCAAAGATGTCTGCCAATAAATGAGTCTTTCGCCAGAAGAACTGTTGGTGTTTGCATGCTGGGCATAGGCCAAAATTTCTTGAGGAACAAGAACCATACGTTCTCTCGCAGTTTTGAAACAGGCAAAAACGATCGCTGCAGTAACAAAAGGAATCACCACGGCAGTCCATCGCCATCGCCTTGGCAAAGAATACATGATGGACATGGATGCCAGAACTGTAAAGACCAAATAACCGGTTCGCCCAGCCAAATACCCCACTACCAAGATGAACGTCACAAAAGCTGCTGCAATAGCCAACCATTGCCCATGTTTGCCAAAAATCCAGTCTCGTTGATACCAAAGAATAAAAACGAGGATCGCTCCCATGATGGATTGTTCGAGATAAGAACCAAAGACCGCGAAAGTGGTTTTTGCGTTGAACGCAGTCGCCCACGGCACGGGTACTTCGGCAACCAATAGCCAAGAGCTAAGTACGACAAAAAGCTGTGCCATCACAAACACACGCAAGACAGATCGCACTTCTGATCTGTTGCGAATTAACATCCACAGCAAGGGGATGGTGATCAGTCGTGCATGTCTTGTCCACGATGACACTCCTTTGATCCAATCTGCGTCTGTCCATAACACGGACATGGCCATGAAGGCAACAGCCACCAAGGTCACAACGTGCCAACACTCAAACCAGGGACGATCGGGCCAGTCAATTGCCGGCTGATGTGCTACAACATTTGCCACTACCATCCACAGAGCAAGGAGATACAAAGCCAATCGTCCCATCGCTGAAACGGCGGTTCCCAAACTGACTGAGAGGGTTGCAAAGTAAATGATCGACAGTCGAACATTGATCATGCCCATCTTTGACGTGGCATTGGGGTATTGATTCATCAGAATGCGGCAATGGTTCAGTTTATATTGGCTATATCCTTAATACCGAACCAGGCTGCGGTATTCCAGTTTGCTGATGCCTTCTGCGGGAACGCGAACTTTCCAGACCGCAGTGTTACTTGCTCCCTTGCTATGCGGATGACTTTCACTCAATACCTGCCAGTCCCCAGGCATTGGCTCCTGGACAGTAACGGTGACAGCCTCTGGTTTTGCATTCTTGATCACTACTTCATAAGCGCTCTCAAAACGGTAGTTGTATGCACCGCTGCCCCCAAGTTTTTTGAAATCGGTTTGCTTTTTGTCGGCTGTCACGTCAAAAGCATCGCCCAATTTCAGACGCACAGTTTCATTTTTTGGTGTGTGGTCAACGGAATCTTCGCCAATGAACTGCCCGTTGCCAGCGCCATCTTTTTTGTAAACACGAATAACGCCTTTTGGCAGTGGCATCCCAAGTTGGGCACTTTCCTTATTGTCAAACTCAACGTACACGCCAATTTTGATTTTTTGACCAATATTGCCGTAGCTGCTCTGGTAGTAATAGTCGCTACCACGCAGAAGAAATTCTTTTCGTACTGGTACACCAGAAGCTGACAGCAACGCCACCTGCTTGGTTTGATTCTCAGATAGGGTGGTTGGACGGTTCAGCGAATAAAGATGGTACTCGAACAAGTTTTCTTGTGTCATCTCTTTTCTGGCAGAAGCTAACGGAGCGGCAAGCATGGCATCCATCTGTGCTCGTCCTTTCATCTGTGGGCGAACCTGATTGACGTCACCAGCTACCAATTGCAGCCGTGCATTTCTGTAACTTGCACCACTGGTGTTGGTGAGTGTTACCCATCCAGAAATATCGAGCTTGTCGTCGTTGGCGTTCAACTCAAGAACATAGTCCGCTTGCCATGCCAGTCCACCGGTCAGGTAGCTCAACTCAACATCTTGCTGTTGCGCCCCTGTATTTTCAAGCAACATGACCAACGTGGGACGGTCCCGCAAATTGGCGGGAACATCGCCATAAATGATGCGACCAGAAATTCCGGTTTCGATGCGCTCGCCTATCTTCAGCACGACTCCATTGTTGGCTGACAGCACCTGGGCAGTTTCGGTTGTCTCTTGCCCTGTGACGGAGTTGCTGCGGATAATTTTTACGCTATGACCCACATATTTTTCCAGTAACTTTTGTGGCGTCAATAGATCGAAGTCGAAATTCTGCTCCAGCACTGATAGACTTTCTCGTGCGCCCATGCTACGCAGTAAAGCTGTTTCAGGGCGCATTTTGGCGCTGACATCTCGAAAAGCAAGTGATGAGATACCGCTCTGAATATTCACTTTGCGTTGGTCTTTAACCAGTGCCAGGTTTTCGTTATAAATGGTGACAGCCACTTCGTTCTGGTCACTCAAAGTGCTGCGCTGGTCACCAGATTGGGCGCAAACACTCAACGTCAACGTGAGAAAAGCTACAAATAATGGGTGCATTTTGAATCCTAACT
>CAIXMC010000413.1 GCA_903920405.1 uncultured beta proteobacterium | reverse complement strand
GCCCACTGCCCACTTCCCACTGCCCACTGCCCACTGCCAACTGACCACTAACCACTGCCCACTGCCCACTCACCACTGCCCACTGCCCACTGCCCACTAACCACCAACCACTTGGCCAACATAGGCCCCAGTTCATTCATTCGCAAAGGTTTGCTCAAATAGTCATCCATGCCACAGTCAAGGCAGCGTTGGGCTTCACCCAGCATGGCGCTGGCGGTCACTGCGATGATGGGCATGTGAGAGCCTGAGACTTCCTCCTTGCGAATCAAAGCCGTCAACTCAAAGCCATCCATCAAGGGCATGTGGCAGTCGGTGAGCAGCAGTGCAAAGCGGCCTGTTCGCCATTTCTCAAGCGCAGTGACGCCATCTTCAGCGACCTCTGCGCCATAACCCAAAAGCCGCAGTTGTTCCTGTATCACATCGCGGTTGGTTTCGTTGTCTTCGGCGAGCAAAATCAGTTTTCCGCTGGCCTGGGCTGTGCTGGGGGTTGATGGCCTGTAGCTCGAAGCTGCCTCGGTTTCACTTAACTGCATTTTGCCCGAAGGTGCTTCCTGCAAAGGCAGCTCCACTGTGAACTCCGATCCTTTGCCATGCGTGCTTTGAACCACCATCCGGCCCCCCATCAACTGCACAAGTTGCATGCTGATGGACAGCCCCAGACCGGTGCCACCATATCGGCGCGAGGTGCTGTTATCCGCCTGGGTGAAGGGCTGAAACAAGCCAGCGACCACTTCGGTGCTCATCCCAATGCCGTTGTCAATCACATGCAAACAGAGGCAAGGCTCTTGATTGACACGGTGACAAAGTTCTACCTGCAAGCGCACTTTTCCTGGGTAACTCACTTCGGTGTGAGTAAATTTGATGGCATTGCCAATCAGGTTCAGCAACACCTGGCGCAATCGTGTGGGGTCAGAATAGACCCATTGCGGCAAAGCCGGATCAACCCACACTGACAGTTCGATGGATTTGGCTTGCGCAGTGGTGGTCATCAGTTGCACCACATCGTGTGCTACATCGTGCAAAGGTGTGGCAATACGTTCCACTGCAAGTTTGCCAGCTTCAATTTTGGAGTAATCCAGAATGTCGTTCAAAATGGCCAGTAAAGCCTGTGAAGACTGGCCGATGGTGTAGAGCATACGGCGTTGCTCGTTGTTCAGCGCAGTGTGCTGTAGCACATCAATCATGCCTATCACACCATTCATGGGGGTACGAATCTCATGGCTCATGTTGGCCAGAAATTCTGACTTGGCACGGTTGGCAGCGTGGGCTGCTTCTTCCATCTGTTTTCGATCGGTAATGTCGGTTTGCGTTCCCACCAGTCGCAAGGGTTTGCCATCGCTACTGTGGCTCACGACCATGCCGCGACCCAACACCCATTTCCAGCTTCCATCCTTGCACACCATGCGAAATTCACTGACGATGGTGGGTATCTTTCCTTCGAGATGATCCTGTACCGTGGCCATGACCCGGGACATATCCTCGGGATGAATGCGACTTGTGAATTCAGATGCGTTATTGGCGATTTCACTTTCGTCATAACCCAGCATTTCCTTCCAGCGCTTGGAAAGCGTGGCTTCACCCGTCTGTATATTCCAGTCCCAAACGCCATCCCCCGAACCTTCAATTGCAAATTGCCAGAGTTCTGCGCTGGCCTTCAAAGTGTCTTCGAGCTTCTTGCGATCGGAAATATCACGGCAAAGCGAGATAATTTTGGCGGAACCGCTATCTATAAAAAGTGTGGCGTTGATCTCAACGGGCGTGATTTTGCCGCTCCCATCGACATAGTCAATGACAAGGTTCCTCACAAAACCCTCCACAATGCATTGCTTGAGAGCCTTGATGTTTTTTTCTGTCTCATCAATGGCTGTCCACTGCGTGACAGATTGGCTCAGGATGTCTTTGAGTTCATTGTGACCCGAAAGGCGCACATATTCTGCATTGGCATCTTGCACCCTTCCCTCTGTGTCCAGAATTAAAAAACCTGTTCCTGTTGTTTCGACCAGTGTGCGGTATTTCTCTTCAGAAGATTTCAGGTGTTCCAGGGATTGGTGCAACTCTTCGGTTTGCAAATGCACCATTTCTTCAAGATGAACTCGGTAGTATTGCAGTTCCTGTTGTGTCGCTTTGCTGTCGGTGATATCGGCCATGTAGCCATACCACAACACGGAGCCGTCAGGCTCGCGCTGTGGCTGTGCGCTGGCAGACACCCAGCGCACCGTGGTGTCTTCCAACACCTCACGCCACTCGTAATGCCATTCGGTCAAATCATGGGATGATGCCAGTGTCGCTTTGATCAGGTCATCCAAATCATCAGGATGAACGGTGGCGAAAGCCGGGGACGCATCATCACGAACATCTTCTGGTTCAATACCAGTGAGATCAAGAAAATGTGTACTCGCATAGGGGAAACACCAAGTGCCGTCAGGGCGCAATTGAAGCTGGTACACGCAGCCAGGCAGGCAACTGGTAATTTTTTGAATAAAGTCGCGTGATGCAATGGCTGCCAGTTCAGCCTCTTTGCGTGCGGTGATGTCTTGAACCGTTCCGCGCAAAAATTCAGGGCTGCCTTCTTTATCATAAATAAATTCGCCCAACGCCATGACCCAGCGTATCTGACCGTCAGCGGGGCGGATCACCTTGTAGTCCAGATTGAACTTGCCGTCTGTGCCGACCACTTTGTTGTAGTGATCCAGCAATGCCTGACGAAATTCGGGGGCAATCAATTGATTCCAGTTGGGAATCGACCTTTCAAAAGATGAATCAATTCCTAAAATATCGTCAAGAACGGGCGAACTTGTCCAGATGCCGGTCTTGAGGTCGGTGACATAAGTGCCAACCCCTGCAATGCGCTGGGCTTCATTCATGGCCCAGACACTCATTTGCAGTTCTTTCTCAGCCTGTTGGCTTTGGGCTTCACGCTCCTGCGCCTGAAGGCTGGCAGCACTTTGCAGGGCAGCGTCGTGATGTCGTCGCAACGCCAGACTGATGAACGCGGTGAGCAAAGACAGCACCACCCCCAGCAATGAGCCAACCCAGGCGACCAGTTTTGGTTTTTGCGCCAACACGTCTGCGCCATAACCAGGTTGCGAGTGAAATGACAAAGTCCAGGTGTTTCCGCCAAACACCAGAGGCAGGACGCGGTTGAAGGGCGACTTTGATGGTGCCTCAAAACGCGGTACGCCATCCAAATCAAACATCAGGTTAGCCTTGGAAGGTGTGCTGCCGTCAAAAATTTCCAGATCAATATGTTCGATGCCCTCATGCAGGGCGTGTGCCATAAAGTCGGCCATACGAAAAGGCGTATCCACCCAGCCCAGAAAATTGTCCCGACGCTGTGCCAAGGTGTCCCGCCTTGCGTCGTGCCGGTAGATGGGTTCGTACATGACAAAACCGGGAACACTGGTGCCAGCATCCTGCTTGAGGGTGAGTTTGGCCGACATCGACACCGTGGCGTTGTCGCGGGCGCGTGCCATGGCCGATTGTTCGGCGGGCACGGTGTAGGGGTCAAAGCCCAGAATTTTGCGATGATTGGGGGTTTGGGGTTCAAGATAGACAATGGGCGCATAGATTTCACGCGGTGTGGACTGACTGACACTGTAGTCAGGCACTCCCGCGCGGCGTATGGCAGCGATATGACGATTCAGGTTTTTGGCGGTCACCTGCTCCACAAACGCCACACCCACTTGACCAGAGACACTGTTCATGGCAGCGAACGCATCAAAAAAGGCATGAAAATCATGGCGCGTCACTGTGTCAGACGCATTGAAAAAACCAACAAAGCCCTTCAGCAGCAAATCATGCATGACCAGATGCTTTTCAAGGCTGACTTTGATTTCGGCCACCTCATGATCGAAACCTGTGCGCACGTCACGATCGGCAAGCTCTCTGGCCTGACGCCATAACAAAGCGGTGATGGCCAGCGAGCCGATCAACACCAGCAGCGCCAAAATGACCGGCCAAAACCACAATGGGTACACAAGCGGGTGCGAGTCACTGCGCGAAGGTTTTGATGTCAGTTTCATGGTATTGAGTGCAGGGTGAATTTGTTCTGAAGGCAAGTTGTTGAATTTTCGTCATTCCCGCGAAGGCGGGAATCTAGTACATTCTGGATTCCCGCCTTCGCGGGAATGACGGAACTGGCTGTAGAACAAATTCACCCTGTATTGAGTGGGCCTGGTGCAGCTTGCCAATAGTTACAAGCCTTTTTGCCCTGTAACCCTTGTCCAGTATGCGTTGATAGCTATTGAAATAGTAGTAAAACATGCCGAATGATGTCTCCATTACAGCGCATCATCAGTTGCACCACGGCTCGGCTTGCACGGTATAAGGGTCAAAGCCCAGAATTTTGCGATGCTCAAGGGTCTGGGGTTCAAGATAGACAATGGGTGCATAAACTTCGCGCGGTGAAGTCGGACTGACGTGATAACCGTGCAAGCCTTCACTGCGCATGGCAGCTATATGGCGATCCAGGTTTTGGGCTGTCACCTGCTCCATAAAAGCCACCCCCACCTGACCCGAAACAGGGTGAACATCACCATACGACTCGAAAAAGTCATGAAAATCCTGGCGTGTGACCTTGTCAGATAAATTAAAAAGACCCACAAAACCTTTCAGCAGTAAATCATGCACCATCAGATGATTGACAAGACGGCTTTTGATGTCAGCAGCTTCTCGCTCGAAACCTGTGCGCACGTCACGCTGTGTATTCTGTCTGGCCTGTTGCCATAACACAGCGGTGATGGCCAGCGAACCCATCAACACCAGCAGCGCCAGAGTCACCGGCCAAAACCAGGTCGGTCGTGCAGTCTTTGGGGTCATCTGAAGTGGTGGCGATGTGGGTGCTGGGTTCATGGAGGCAAACATTTCTAAAAACTTACTACTATTTCAATAGCTAACTACGCAGACTGGGCGTGCGTTACAGGGCAAAAAGTCAAGAAGACGTGGGTGTTATTTCAGCCGGCGCTTGTGGCAATTCCAGTTCAAACCAAAAGGTGCTGCCCTTCAGAGGTTGGCTTTCAACACCTTCACGCCCATTCATCAATTTCACCAATTTGCGGCTCAAGGCCAACCCCATGCCGGTGCCGCCGTAGCGGCGGGTGAGGGTTCCATCGACTTGAACAAATGGCCTGAACAACAGTTCCATTTGATCATCGCTGATGCCAATGCCGGTGTCATGTATGGCAAAACGCAGCCCAAACACATCACCCTCGTGGCTTATCAGGCTGACAGTCAAAGCCACACTTCCCGTGGCGGTGAACTTGACAGCGTTATCCAGCAAATAACCCAACACTTGCGAAATGCGTTTGGAGTCACCGACCAGTTGGCCGGGAACATTCTGGTTGCAGGTCAATGTCAGTGCCAGTTTCTTTTCACGCGCCAATGACTGCACCTTGAACAGACAGGCATCGAGCATGGCTTGCACACCAAAAGGTTGTTGCTCAATGGTCAAGGTGCCAGCATCAAGTTTGCGAAAATCCAGCACATGGTTGATCACGGTCAAAAAAGAACTTGCACAATCTCTCAAGGTTTTAACGTACTTGACTTGTTCGTTATTGAGCGCTGTCAGTGTCAATATTTGGCACATGCCCAAAATGCCGTTCATGGGGGTGCGAAGTTCATGGCTGACATTTCGCAAAAACTCGGATTTCAGACGTGAAGACTCTGCTGCCATCTGCATCAGCTCAATCATTTCTGCTTCGTTTTTCTTTCGCTCAGTGATGTCGCGCTGCACTGACAGCGTGTACCACCCTTTGTCGCTGGCCACCGGTGTCACATCGTATTCAACCCAAAACTCCTGACCTGACTTGGTGTAGTTGACCACTTCACCACGAACATTAGACCAGGCTCCAAAGATATAGTGCATACGATCCAGCTCGCTCTGCTGGGATTTGGGGCCATGCAGTATGCACGGTGTCTGACCTATTGCCTCTGCACGGCTGTAGCCCGTGACCTTTTCAAAAGCATCGTTCACATACACCATTCGTGGGTTTGATTTTTCGAAAGGATCAAACTGGGTAATGATGACCACATCCTTGATTTTGGCGATGCACATGTCCAGCAAATACATGCGTGCCTGAACGGTCAACAATTGGGCCTGGGTGGTTTCTGTGGTGTGGGCGAGTTCCTTGTTTTCCTGATCCATCGCTTGGGTAAGTTGGCGTTTTTTTGCCATCACCCACACGCCGCTGCTCAGCATCAGTGCCATGAACAGGCCTTGCATCCATCGCAGTGCTGTCATTTCGTCCTCGTGGTTAACCACCAGGGCCGTGGTCAACCTGTCCATCTGGTCATACAACTCGTTGGCATGAGCATCGGCAAACGCCAGGGCAGCATCCACCTGGGGCACAGCAGCAAGACCTGCATTAAAGGGTTGCAGCAAGGGTATGAATGTGTTCCACAGCGCCAAGCCATTGGCCAGGGGAGTTTGGGCACTGGTCAATTTCACGCGATGAAGTTCAACATCTTCACCACTTTGATTGCGAGTCATTCCACCCCGTGCAAACCCCAGCAGGGTGTCGTTGAACAGGTTGGCGGCATGGGTAAGTTCCATGAGACGAGCATCACCGGGCACAGGGGGCGTTTGGTGTAACTGCAACAGATTGCGGTGGATACGCTGGCTCATGGCACGCTGTCTGCCTGCCAGGTTAATGTTTTGCGCATTGTCAAAATTTATCCAACTGACCCACAACACGGCACACATCAACACCACATTGACTGCCACAAATGCAGCAAAAGATGCCCTATACCCCAGCTTGACTTTTTCCAGATTCATGGTAAATGTTCTCATGCCCTTACCCCTTATTGCCTGAGATGCTCGGTATGGGTTGGCACATACAGTGTGACGCAAGTGCCTTGTCCCAGGGTGCTGTCAACGCTGACATGACCTCGGTGCAATTCAATAATTTCCTTGACGATGCACATTCCCAAACCTGTGCCCAGCACTTTGCCCGAGGTATCGGCACGGTAAAAGCGGACAAACACCTGGGAACATTGCTCAGGGGTCATGCCCATGCCCCCATCTGTCACGGCGATGCACACCTGTTGTTCATCGCCAGGATCGGCAGTCAACGTGACTGCAATACTGACCTTCTTGTTAACAATGGCATCAAGATTGGAATATTTGTACGCATTGGTCAGCACATTCATGAGGGCTTGCTGCAACTTTCTGGTGTCTGCCATCACCATCAGGGGCTGGGCAGGCAAGGTGAGTTCCGGCGGTGTTCGCCCTGCGGGCAAGCTCATGGATTTGCACAGATTTGTTACCAGTTCCTGTACATTGACCAAGCTGTAGTGAAAATCCTCACCACGGCGTGCCTCTATGCGCGCCAAATCCAGCATTTCATCCAGGATGTGGGCCATTAGGGTGGACTTCTCCAGCACAATGGACAGAAATTCATGGCGGGTTTCGGGGTCGCGTTCCTCCATGAGCAACAGTTCTGTAAAACCCAGAATGCTGGTCATGGGGGTTCGCAGTTCGTGCGCCGCCGTGGCGATGAATTCACTCTTCATGGTATCGACCTGGGTCTCGACCGTCACATCGCGAAAGTACAAAATTTGCGACACCAGGCCTCTTGCATTGCAGCGCAACCCCGCTTGCAGCATACGCTTTGGGGTGGTATCGACCTCCATCAACTCACGCGCATCGGTCTGGCCTGTATCCACCCGTGCATGCAACTTTTTCAGGTTGATACCCGGCGTGCCTGCAACGCAGCGCTTTGACAACCAATGTCCAAACGCCTCCTCATCCATGCCTTCAAGTGGCGTACCTTTCAACTCTGTCATCTGGCAAAACGCAGAGTTGACATGGGTGATCCGACGGGCCTGGTCAAATGAAACAAAGCCGTCGGGACTGAGTGAAAAAATGGCATCGAGTTGCTCGGTACGCTCTTGTGCCTGTTGCTGGGCTGCCACGCGTGTCAACACAACACGGCGCAGGTTGGCCAGAAATCGCGTCAGTGCGCCCGCCAAGATCACGACCAACAGCATCAACATCCCCGCCTGCAACCACAAGGCATCACGCGCCCGAACATGGTTGGTCAGCATTTCTTTGATTTCCACCCCGGCAACGACCACCAACTGGTAGTTGGGGATTTTGCGAAAGTAATACAAACGCTCAACACCATCCACCTTGGAGTGGTCAATGAAAGTCCCTTCATTTCTCCCCTGGCGAAGATGCTCAAACAACGGGGACTGGCTGGCGGATTTGCCAAATTCGTCCTTACCGCCCACACGTCTCGCACGCCCAATGCCATCGAGTCCATACAGCGCCATCAATCCTTGTTTGCCCAAACTCAGTTCGCCGTAAAAATGGGTGAAATAACGCGGGTCAATCGACAAAACCACCACCCCGCCAAATTGGCCATTCTTCAGGTTAATACGACGGGTCAGTTGAATAGACCATTTGCCGCTGGCGCGACCAATCACCGGTTTTGACACAAACAATTCCCCGTTGTCAACCGCCACATGCACCTTGAAGTGCTCACGGTCAGACAAATCAAGTTTTCCGGAAGTGGGGATATTGGCCAGTATGTAGATGCCTTTGTTATCAATGATGCCCACCTGGTTGAAAATTTCAGCATCAATGACACCCTGCCTGGTGAGTGCAGTCAGGTCGAGTTGGTTGCCAAGTTCAAGATAGCGGGACTGCACAAACCGAACCACCTGGTCAGCACTGCGAAATGTACGGTTCGCGTGCTCTTGACTCACCCGTGTGAGGTTGGCCAGGTCTCGCTCGGTGGTGACCATTTGACGGGCGTGATCTTCCCGAGTCAAATTCATCACATGCCAACCCACCAGAAACACCAGCAATCCGGCGATCAACCAGATGAGCCACAAGGTTCGGCGGTATGGACGCGCCTCGCGACCTATTTCAAAAAACGACATCAGGTTCTCCTTCTGCACTTTAGACATTCAGCTCCTATGCAAGAGCTATCTTGTTGATTTTTAATAATAATATAGGAAAGTTGTGATTACGTCAAGTCATTGTTTTTGCTTAAAAAATCTTCGAGTGTCTAAAGTGGAGGTTCTCCTTTATAAACAGGGAAAAATCAAGCTCACGCGGGTGCCTTGGCCCGGTTCACTCTGAATATCAATACGCCCGTCAAGCAGTGTCATGATTTCCTTAACGATACTCATGCCCAGACCAGTGCCGGGTATTTTGGAGCAGGGGTGGGCACGGTAAAACCGCTCAAACACACGCGCTGCTTGAGTGTGCGTCATGCCCATCCCCACATCCGTGATGTGAATGCCAACCTCTGGCTTTCTGCCCTGTGTGCGAAGGCTTTCAATATCGACCTGCACTGCACCTCCGTCAGGCGAATACTTGTAAGCATTGGAGAGCACATTGACCAGAACCTGACTGGCCTTTTGGTAGTCCACTTTCACATACAGATCGTCTGGAATCGGCGACAGCACAACAGGCAGACGCCCTTCGGGCACTTTAAACCCACTCAAAACCGACTTAACCAAAGATTGAACAGGCACGCGAACATACACAAAGTCGCTGCGCCGCCTGGCTTCAATGCGGGCAATGTCCAGCATTTCATTGAGCAAGTGGGTCATGGTTTGCGACTGCTGGTGAATGATTCCGAGAAATTCCTTGCGTGTGGCTGCATTGGTTTTTTGGGTGAGCAGGGCCTCGGCGAAGCCATAAATGCTGGCCAGTG
>CAIXMC010000412.1 GCA_903920405.1 uncultured beta proteobacterium | reverse complement strand
CAGCCACACCAGGAGCGCCAGCAAACCAGGCCACATCCAGCCAGGGTGAACAGGTGTGTTGGCGGTTTCGCTGATTGGATTAGTGTCATTCATGGCAGGTTCTCATCAATTGTCGTCTTTCGTTTTGGAGGATGTCAGCATCAGGGTGAATTTGTTCTGAAGGCAAGTTGTTGAATTTTCGTCATTCCCGCGAAGGCGGGAATCTAGTACATTCTGGATTCCCGCCTTCGCGGGAATGACGGAACTGGCTGAAGAACAAATTCACCCTGATGTCAGCATGGAGCGCATGGTATCGAGACTGATTTCGTGCAGTCCAACGACTTGGCGCGTGGCGGGTTTAAAGGCGTGTCCGTACACCACTTCAAAATCCAACTGTAGCGGCATTTGTGACACCGCCTGCAGCCATTGTTTGTGCCAACGTTTGCCACGAAGGGCAGAAAAACGATCGCAGTGAATGTTACGCCCCAAACTACGCAATTCTTGCAGCAGTCGCTCAGGTGTATTAAAACTGAGCGTGATCTGTTCCATGTCCATCACCGGTTCGGCAAAACCCGCATCCAGTAGCCTGTCGCCCCAATCGTGCATGTCAGTCAGTTCATGCGCGGGCGGCGGCCAGCCCGATTGACGGTACAGAGTACGCAATTCTTTCAAAGTATCAGGGCCTAGGCATGAAAACATCAAAAACCCGTCAACATCCAAAGCCTGATGCCATTGCGCCAGCAGATGTTGCGGGTTGGCAGCAAAATGCAAACTCATATTGGCCCACAGCATTTGCACCTGATTCGTAACTTTTGTAATGACATTTTGCGAACATGGGTGACAGCACGCCGGTGTCAGTGCCTGCCTGACCTGATCTGCCCGCCTTTCACTGGTTTCAAAAATGGTGCAGGTGGCATTGGGGTAACGTTTCGCCAGCAATTCATGCGCCTTGATTCCCCCTGTCAGCGGTGACCAATGCAGCCAGGTTTGGGGTTGTAGCGTGATCCAATCCAGCCGCTCTTGCATGCGCCGCGCCACTTCTTCGTGCAGCCAGGGTGATTCTGTGGCAGGCCACTGCTGCCAACGCTGTGCGGCTACGGGGTCAAGTGTGGAGTGGCTGTGATGCGTCATGCTGCTTTCAATGGGTGGGAAGGGAGTATATTCATGGTCATGTTTTGGCGCACACTTTCGTTTCGACAGGTAGGGGGTAGTCAATGTCAGGTGTGCCACTCCTGGCCAACGCAGCCTGTGTGCGAGGCCTGCGTCAGCCAATTTGCCCAGCCCTGCCACCGTTGCAGCACCTGCGCGCTGCCTTTGTCCGATGGTTTAACGCAGTGTGGTGCTTGCTTGACAAACCCTCATTCGCTGGATGTGTGTTTGACCGCAGTAGGCTATGCGTTTCCTTGGGTCCATCTGATTTCAGCCTTCAAATTTCAGGACAACACCGCTTTGGCACACAGCTTTGCCCAGTTGATGCGTGCCACACCGTGGGTTGAACCTGCCCTGGAAGCTGCCGACATGGTGCTCCCCGTGCCGTTGTCAAATCAGCGTTTGCAAGATCGAGGCTATAACCAGTCGCTGCTGTTGGCCAGGGCACTTCACCCCAAAAAAGCGCGTGCTGACTTGCTCTGGCGCATCAAAGACACGCCCGCCCAACACACTTTGGGGCGCAAGCAGCGATTGTCTATTTTGAGCCATGCTTTTGCGGTGGACCCGCTGAAAGTCACAGTCCTTCAGGGCGCTCGGTTGATTCTGGTGGATGATGTGATGACTACGGGGGCTTCCCTCTACGAATCTGCACGTGTGCTCAAGGCTGCGGGTGTGGCACATATCACGGCGCTGGTGGTGGCTAGAACGGAATAAGGAATAAGGATATGTTTCACATCGTTTTGGTAGAACCTGAAATACCGCCCAACACCGGCAACATCATTCGCCTGGCAGCCAACACCGGCTGCACCTTGCATTTGGTTGAACCCTTGGGTTTTTCCATGCAGGACAAGCACATGCGTCGAGCCGGTCTGGATTACCACGAATATGCCACCATCAAACGTCACACCAGTTGGCAAGACTTTTTGGCACAAGAGCAGCCAAATCACCTGTTTGCCCTGACCACCAAAGCACAACGCTTCGTGCATGATGTGCATTTTTGTGGAGGCGACTATCTGGTGTTTGGCTCAGAAACCAAAGGGTTAAGTCAGACGGTGCGCAGCAGCTTTCTGCAAAACCAGTGCATCCGGCTGCCGATGGTAGCGGGGCAGCGCAGCTTGAATCTTTCCAACGCCGTAGCTATTACTGTGTATGAAGCCTGGCGACAAAACGGCTTTAAAATTGCAAGCCTTTTAACCCTGTAGGGCACGCCCAGTCTGCGTTAGTAGCTATTGAAATAATAGTAATTTCAAAGGCGTATTTGAATTTTTCCAAAACGGCCAACATCCAAATCCACGGGTGCGATTCAAACTGATGTGGTGCAACAAAAACCAAATCCCCCCTACCCCCTGAGTCAGAATAGTTGTCGCTTCCAAAAAATTGCGGATGATCCGCAAAACAGCGACACTTTATGAAACGAAAAATCTACTCCACCGACTTCAAAGCACAGGCACTGTGCAAAGCCCACGAGCGAGGCCAGCGCAAT
>CAIXMC010000411.1 GCA_903920405.1 uncultured beta proteobacterium | reverse complement strand
TTGTAAAACATGGTTTACAAAAAAGGACGGCAACTGCCTGATGCAGGGTGAATTTGTTCTGAAGGCAAGTTGTTGAATTTTCGTCATTCCCGCGAAGGCGGTAATCTAGTGCATTCTGGATTCCGGCTTCCCACTTAAGGCGGGCCAGAGATGGAGTCATCTGGAATGGGCTTGCGACTTCATCTCTGTCCCGCCTTAAGTGGGAAGCCCGTATTTCAGTTTCTGGACATCAATCTGCTACCTGAACACAAACTGATTGCCATTGCGCTTGACGATGCTTTTTATCTGGGCGTTTTATCAAGCAGTGTTCACGTTGAATGGGCATTGGCAACCGGTGGCACCTTGGAAGATCGTCCGGTTTACAGCAAATCAACGTGCTTTGACACTTTTCCCTTCCCATCAGACGCTACCGGCCTGACCCCCAACCTTCGCCAAAAAATTGCATCCATAGCCGAGCACATCGACACCCATCGCAAACAGGTGTTATCTGCGTCAGGTGCATCCAAAGAAGTAACGCTCACCGGCCTGTACAACGTGATTCAAGCCTTGAAAGAAGGCCGCCCCTTGGTGCCCAAGGAAAAGTCCATTCACAGCCAAGGTTTGGTGAGCGTTTTGAAAGAATGGCACGATGAACTCAACGCTGCCGTGCTGGCAGCTTACAGCTGGAGCGATCTCAACGGCGCTACCCACAGCCAGGAGTTGCTCAGCCGCCTGCTCAGCCTGAACGCCCAACGTGCAGCAGACGAAGCAAAAGGCATCATCCAATGGCTGCGTCCAGACTTTCAAAATCCGCTCTCAAAACAAGAGCTACCAACGCAAGTACAGCAAGGGTTAGAGGTCGATTTGCCTGTTAAAAACAGTTTAGAAATTGATAGCAAAATACCCTGGCCTGCGACCCTGCCCGAACAGATCAGCACGTTGGCCCAATTGCTCACCCAAGCCAACACCGCCCTAACGCTGCCCCAGATAGAGATGAGCTTTAAAGGTCGGGGAAATTGGAAAAAACCCCTGCCCACACTGCTGCAAACTTTAGAGGTTCTAGGCCGGGTGCAACGTCAGGAGGTGGAAGGTGTTATCACCTGGCGTGCCTGACTAGAATCAAATTCTTCAATTCCTTTGTGAAAGATATGTACCCATGCTGCAAAGCTATCCGGCCAATTTATTAGGCAACCAGGTCATCTGGTTGGGAGCCACCCCACCGCCTCGGGCGCAGGCTCAACGCGTTGTGGTGGTGCTTGAAGAGCAGCCTCATGCGTACCCGTCTGATGACTTGGCGGCTATCTTGAACCGTGCACGCGGCTGCCTGGGCAAAGGCCAGCGCGAGGCTGTGTTGGCAGAGTTAAGCCATTTACGCAATGAATGGGATGTCTGACCGTCTTGTTTTTGACAGCAGTGCGCTGATACTTTATTTGAACGATGCGCTTGCACCTGATGCTGTGGCTTTGTTCCATAATGCATTGCACAGCGATCGAGCTGTCATCTCTGCCATTGTTCGAGCTGAAGTATTGGCATGGCCAGCACACACTGCTGTGTCACTGAATGCGGCCAAGGCAATGCTGGATGTTTGTCGGATGGTGCCTGTTGATGCAGCGATTGCCGATGAAGGCGCACGAATTCGTCGCGAGACCGGCCTAAAACTGCCCGATGCCTTGATCGCAGCTACGGCCATGCAAAACATGGGGGTACTTGTGACCGCTAACAGCAAGGACTTTCGCAGAGTGTCGGGTTTGGTGTTGATCGATGTTTAGGATAGGGTCATCCATCACATGAACGTCACTGAACTCAAAAATCGATATCGCTATCGCTGTCTGTCGGACTGAGTATCGACGGACAGGCCACCCGCAAAGTGGCCGTTACCCTCTCAAGCCAACCACATGAAGCCACCCTACAAATACCGGCTTCCCACTTAAGGCGGGACGAATTGCAATGTAGCGACGGCAACTGACTTCGTATGAATCGGCTTGCGACTTCATTTTTGTCCCGCCTTAAGTGGGAAGCCGCTTCTACAAGCTCATGATTCGGGGTGGCAAAACTGGCATGAAAGTTAGAAGGAAAAAAGGCCTGTAACGCTGATGGGGCTTGCATTGTTAGCTATCAAGATGATAGTGGTTTAAGCAGTTCTGTCAGGTCACTCTCGGTAAACAGAGGTTGCTTGCGACCGACTGAACCGCTGTACACGCTTTGGGCCAGCGCGGCCTTGCGTTCCTGCAGGGCCAAAATACGTTCTTCTATGGTGCCTTGGGCAACCAATTTCACCACCCACACGCTTTGCGTTTGACCAATGCGGTGGGCGCGGTCGGTGGCCTGGTTTTCAACCGCCGGATTCCACCAGGGATCGTAGTGAATCACAGTGTCAGCCTGCGGCAGATTCAAACCTACGCCACCTGCCTTCAGGCTGATCAGAAACAGGGGAACTTCGCCATTGGTAAACTGTTCAATCAACGCATCGCGCTTTTGGCTTTGGCCGGTCAGTTTGACCCATTTGATTTTTTGCTTGACCAATTCGGCTTCAATGAGGGTGAGCATGCTGGTGAATTGCGAGAACAGCAAAATGCGTCTGCCCTCTGCCAGCATCTCGGGCAACATGGTCATCAAATGTTCCAGTTTGGCAGATTCCTTGACTTTTTTGGCTGCCTCAATTTTGACGAGTTGAGGGTCGCAACAGACCTGGCGCAGTTTGAGCAAGGCATCCAGAATGGTGATTTGAGATTTGGCCAGACCCTTGCTGTTCAATGCGTCCCGCACTGTTTTTTCCATGCCCAAGCGGATGGTTTCGTACAAATCCGCCTGTTTGCCCGACAGTTCAACCCGCGTGATGGTTTCTATTTTGGGCGGCAGTTCATCGGCGACCAAGGCTTTGGTTCGGCGCAGCATGAAAGGGGTAATACGCGCACGCAGTTGTCGCATGGCCTCAGCGTCGCCCAGCTTTTCGATGGGACTGCGAAACGTGTCGGTGAATCGTTTGTGGCTTCCCAAAAAACCGGGCATCAGAAAGTGAAACAGACTCCATATTTCGCCCAGATGGTTTTCCATGGGCGTGCCTGACAAACACAAACGGTGGGTGGCTTTAAGTTCTGTGGCCACCTGAGCGGCGTTGGTCGTGGCATTTTTGATGTTTTGCGCTTCGTCGAGCACCACGATATGCCATTTGGCATTGAGCCAGCGTTCCCGATCGCGGTGCAACAGGGAATAAGGCGCTATCACAATGTCTTGCTCGCTCATGGTATCGACCACTTCATGACGGTCCTTGCCATGAACAACCAGAGCACGAAGGTTGGGGCAAAACCGTTCGGTTTCACGCCGCCAGTTGCCCATCAAACTGACGGGGGCAATGATGAGGGCGGGGCAAGTCAGGCGACCTGCGTCTTTTTCAATCTGGATATGTACCAGCGTTTGCAGCGTTTTGCCCAGACCCATGTCGTCGGCCAAAATGCCGGCCAGGTTGTATTCGCGCAGAAACTGAAGCCAGTTCACGCCTTGCTGCTGGTAAGGGCGCAGGCTGGCATTGACACTTGCGGGCATGGGTGTCTCTGGCAGCTCGGTGTGGCCACAGAGGCGCTGCACCATCTCGCGCAAATATTGTGCGCCTTCCCAGACTGCGCCTTGCCCCAATGCTGCGGTAGTACGCATGGCATCAAAGCGCGACAGTTTCAGGCTGTCTTTGGAAAAATCGTGACTGTGGTCGCCCACCAAATCAAGCAAAGCACCTATCCAGGGTTTAAGTCCCTCAGTGGGCAGGCGAACAAAGCCGCCCGCGGGAATGCGCAAATACAAAAAGGGCGGCAGGTCGGGCAGACCCGTGGCAGCATCACGCGGGTGTTTGGCAGCAGCGCTGATCAACTGGGGTAGCCAGGGCAATATGTTGTGGCGAACACCGTTGATTTCCATGCCCAAAGACAAATCAAACCAGGGCGATGTGGCTTCGTCGTCACCTTGTGCTTCCATCTTGACGCTGAGAGCATCGGCATGGCTGATCCAGCCTGCCATCCCTTCACTTGTCGTCACTTCAAAACCGGCTTCGCGAAGCACTGCGTAATCTTCATCTGCCCACGCCAGCCAAGTCTGTTGGGAGGCAGCACCAGGAATGCCAAAGACCCCGGGCTGTTGTGAGACCAGACCGAGTTCAAGAAGAAGGCTCATGGCATCCAGTTCTGCTGCGGGGTCGCGCTGCAACAACATCCGTCCGTTGGCATCATCCAACACAATGGATGTGCCTTGGCCTGCCCACCAGCCTTTGTGCCCCGCATAATCAAAGGTCATGCGGGCTTGAATCAGGCCGTTTTGCGGTACGTCGATGGCGGGAACTTCAGTCAGGTGCAAACAGGGCTTGGGCACAATGCCCGAAAGTGTTGGCAGGGCTTCAAGTACAGGGGGCAATGGCAAGGACCCCAACTGCTGCATCAGCGCGGGCTGGTGCTTTTTCAGTGCATCGGCGCGCATGGGGGGCGCCTTGAGCAACACACCAAGCTGCTTGGCACTCAAATTTTTAACATCGACCAAACCACACAAACCTTTGGCGGCATGAAGGTAAAGCGGAGGATCGTTCAGGCACAACTGCGCATCTGTGTTTTCCAGTGTGGCGCTCAGTGCCCAAAGATCGCTGTCTTTGGGTGTGGGAGGAACGGCCTGCCATTTCCAGCAGAGGGCTTGTGGTGGCCCCCATTTCACTAGCGTTTTAGGTTGTTCATAGCTGTTAATCACAAACAGGCGACCCGTACTTGAGGCCTGTTCAAGCGCCTGAATGCCGTATTTGCCCTCCAGAGTGACTTTGCTTTTAACGCTGTAACTGTAGTAATAAGCATTTCCGGCGTTGGGCAGTGTGCGCATGAGCTGCAACACATCACGGTCGGCTTCGCTGGCCGAGTCAAAAATGGACTGACCCTTTTCAGGCTGAGTTTTCAATGCCTTGGCCTTGGCCCAACCACCGGCCACTTTTTGGTAGGACTGCACCACTTCGAGCGTTAAAACGGGGGTGTTGATTCGTTGTCCCTCAACGGACAACATGTATAGGAAATAGTCACGACGCGCCTCTGGGGTTTTGCTCACCTCTGGCAGAGTCTCGCGTGCCACATTGCTCACCTCAAGGTCTTCCAGCCATTTCATGACACGGAACTCTGCCTCCAGCCTTGCCAGTTCCTGTGCTTTGGCCGCTGAGGCCTGTCGTTGCGCTGCCAGCTCGTCGGGGGTGAGTGGTTTTGTGGATTTCTTGACGGGTGTATGGACATGGCCCAGCAACTCAAAACCTTTGTAAGCGGCCTTGATGAGAAGGGCGACACCATGCTTGCACTGGTAGCCTACCGGGCAGGAGCAATCGCTGTCCCAGTTCAACAGACGGCCATTGGCATCACGTTGAATATCTACCGTAACCTCATAGGGATAGCGTTCAGAACCCTGCACTTCACCCGTTAGAAACCAGCCCTCATGACCGTCATCATCTTCACCGAGAGGGTCGATGACGAGATTGAAAACACGTTGGTTACGGTAGAGTTCCAAGGCACGCGCATAAGTTACTGTGCTGGATAATCTGACCAGCGATGACAGATCAAGCCACAGGCCAGACTCTTGGGAATTGATAGGCATTAAATACGACTCCAGGGCTTGATAGCATTGCGTTAGCTGCTATTAAATATATACCAATATTAAATCAGGATACCGGCGGCTTGCTCATCGGCGTGGTAGCTTGAGCGCACCATCACACCCGCGGCTGCATGGCTAAATCCCATGTCGCGGGCTTTGGCCTCAAGCTGCTTGAACACATCCGGATGCACATAGCGCTTGACGGTCAGGTGGCTGGCTGAAGGAGCCAAATATTGGCCGATGGTCACCATGCTGATGCCGTGCGATCGCATGTCTTGCATCACATCCACAATCTCGTCATCGGTCTCTCCCAAACCCAGCATCAGGCCGCTTTTCGTGGGAATATCAGGAAATATCGCCTTGAATTTTTTCAGCAGATTCAAGCTAAAAAGGTAGTTGGCACCCGGGCGTGCCTGTTTGTAGAGACGGGGAACGGTTTCAAGGTTGTGGTTCATCACGTCCGGCGGGGCTGCTTTAAGAATGTCTAGGGCCAGGTCATCACACCTGCGAAAGTCGGGGGTCAAAATTTCAATTTTCGTTCTGGGAGATTGTTGGCGGATGTGTTGAATGCAGTTCACAAAATGCAAGGCACCCCCGTCTTTCAAATCATCGCGATCCACACTGGTGATAACCACATACTTGAGGTTGAGCTGCGCAATGGTTTTGGCCAGGTTCGCAGGTTCATTCACATCGAGTGCCAGAGGCCGACCGTGACCAACATCGCAAAACGGGCAGGCCCGGGTACAAACATTGCCCATGATCATGAAAGCGGCCGTGCCGTGACCAAAGCATTCGCCAATGTTGGGGCAACTGGCTTCTTCGCAAACCGTCATCAATTGATGGGTGCGCAAAATATTTTTGATGTCGTAATAATGTGTGTTGGGGCTGCCCGCTTTCACCCGTATCCACGCCGGCTTGCGAAGCACTTGAATCGGCTGCGCCGGGAGTGTTGTGGTTTGCGTCATGTTCATGAAATGGGATGGTTTTGCGTGGTGTGTGGCCAGAATGATCTGGGCAACAAATGAATGAAAAGCTGATGTGCCAGAATATCTGCCACCTCTTGCCAAGCGACAAAAACGCCGATTGTAGAAAGGTCAATGGTTTGCAGACCCGCGTAACCACAAGGGTTGATGCGTGAATAGGGTTCGAGGTTCATGGCCACATTCAGGGCCACGCCGTGGTAGGTGCAATGGCGGCTCACCTTCAAGCCCAGTGCTGCGATTTTTCCCAGACCTTTGAATGTCTGGCATTTTTCAACATCAGACACCTTCAAGGCCGGGCCATCCAGACGCACATAAATACCAGGTGCCCCCGCCACACGATGCCCAGTCACCCCAAAATGCTGCAAGGTAGCAATGAGCGCTTCTTCAAGCCGATCAACGTATTCCTTGACAAAATAACCAGCACGCCTCAAGTCCAGCAAGGGATAGGCCACCACCTGCCCCAGACCGTGGTAAGTGACCTGCCCCCCCCGATTGGTCTGCACCACAGGAATCGTGCCAGGGTTAAGAAGATGCTCCGCCTTGCCTGCCAAACCCTGCGTATAAACAGGAAAATGCTCACAAATCCATAGCTGATCAGGCATACCTGGCGTGCCTTGCAGGCTTCTTTGGCTTGTAAAGTCCTGCATGGCAGCGTAAGTGGGTAAATAATCGACACGCCCCAAATACAGGGGGCGCAGTGCATGCTGATGTTCATTCATTTTGAGATGCCGTTTGCCTGACACCCTTGTCAGGCATTTTCTGACACAAGATAGCGGCAAACGCTGACTTTACCTTTGAATGAGATGGGGATACAGTCCATTTCAACGTTTTGCAATTCGCGAAATGTGTTTATCACAGCAGGAGTTCAAAATGACAAGCATCGCCCAAGCCATTCACCCGTTTAGCCTAATGATGGAACCTGAACTGGTTCTGAAAGCCATGGCGCATTCACAACAACTTCGAGGCCTGCACAAACGCACCCTGCATCCCCTGGACAAACCACTTATTCCCTATACCAGCGAAGCCTTGGCAAGTCGTGCAGCTTATGATGCCGCCATTGACGCACAGGACTGGGATGATCGCCGTGACTATCTGCTCAATTGAACAGCGATAATGCGCGGCTTTACAACCAGCTCTGAGCACACTTACCATGCCCAAAAAAATTCGCACCGAAGCCGATCGTCTTGCCACCCCCCGTCCCGTTGCGGCAAAGGGCATTTGTTTCACCGCTCCACACGGTCAAAAACGCAGCCTGGAGCGCGGTGCATCCACCAACAACAAGAAAAACCCGGGCAAGCGCTGCCGCAAAGGGGGCTGATCAACTTTATTGTTCCTACCACGGGGTTGTGATCCTTAACACTGTCAGTGTTTTGTATGCCATGGGTTGATGACAGTCAGACCAGCGGCTTCAAATGGTTCGGTGTCTCGCGTTGCAACAATCAAACCATGTGTCATGGCTGTAGCTGCAATGTAGCCATCTGCGGGCGCGATAGCCTTCCCATTGGTACGCGCACGGGCGCGAAGCACCGCGTAGGCTTCGGATGCTGCTGTATCAAATGGCAAGATTCGACCGATGAACAAAGGCAAGATTCGTTGTTCCAGGCCGGTGTGGAGCGTTTCTCTTCGCTTGCCATGCGGTAGCGCCTCAATGCCAAAGCGTAATTCGGCTAAGCTGATCGTGGATAGATAAAGTGTTTCAATAATTTGAGCGTCTATCCAAGTTAACACGCTTGCATCACCGGTTAGCTTCAATGGCT
>CAIXMC010000410.1 GCA_903920405.1 uncultured beta proteobacterium | reverse complement strand
TGACGCTGTCATGCGAGATGTCCATCACTTCGGCCAAACGTGTGCATGTGCTTGATTTTGGTTCACTCATCAAAAATCCCATGTACATCGGCAAAGTACATTTGGCTGTTGGAGGACGACTGAGCACTCGCATCGCTTCTATCCTTTACAAAAATAACAACTTCAGTTGCCTATCATACTTTACCGCTTTTGTCAATGCGTAAGTCCTAGTAGAGTAGAACGGTTGCTCCAATAAATGGGGTAGAAAATTGAAAAATTTTCAGCGAATTTGAAACGCACCCGCCAGAATGCGTGATTTGTAGCAGACAAAGGCTCGACAGTAAAATGCGCGCCTTCGAGCGGTCTTGCATGTTGCTGATGCATCGTGTGATGTGTTTGTCCTCTCCCTCATTTTTTGTCAGATCATCAATAAGGATTGTGTGTTGTGCCACTTCAGCGGAGGCACTGCTCGCATCATCGTCATGGCCACCAACTTCCTCACAAAAATTTTCGGCAGTCGCAACGACCGCCTGCTTAATAAATACCAACATGCAGTCATCAAAATCAATGCATTAGAACTTGACTTTGAAAAGCTGTCAGACGATGCCTTGTGCGCCAAAACCCAGGAATTCCGGGATCGTTTGAACAAAGGCGAAAGCCTTGACGCACTCTTGCCCGAGGCCTTCGCCGTGGTGCGCGAAGGCTCTAAACGTGTCATGAAAATGCGCCATTTTGATGTGCAACTGCTCGGTGGCATGTCGCTGCACTACGGAAAAATTTCAGAAATGGGCACTGGCGAAGGAAAAACCCTCACGGCCACTCTGGCGGTTTATTTGAATGCGCTGTCGGGTAAGGGTGTGCATGTGGTTACGGTCAATGACTACCTGGCCCAACGCGATGCCCAATGGATGGGAAAACTCTATCACTTTTTGGGGCTATCGGTCGGTATCAACTTGCCCAATATGACGCGTGAAGACAAGCAGGCAGCTTACCGCTGTGACATTACCTACGGCACCAATAATGAGTATGGCTTTGACTACCTGCGCGACAACATGGTCTATGAAGCACAAGACCGCGTGCAGCGCGGCCTGAACTATGCCATTGTGGATGAGGTGGATTCAATTTTGATTGACGAAGCGCGTACCCCGCTCATCATCAGCGGACAAGCCGAAGATCACTCAGACTTGTATGTGTCCATCAACCGCATCGTTCCACAACTTGAAAAGCAGGAGGGCGAGGCAGACCCCCACACAGGCGAGGGCATTACCAAGGTAGGAGATTTCACGATTGATGAAAAAAGCCACCAGGTTTTTCTGACTGAGCGAGGTCACGAAAACGCCGAGCGCATTTTGTCTGAAATGGGGCTAATTCCTGGGGGCGCCAGTCTGTATGACCCCGCCAACATCACACTGATGCACCATTTGTATGCAGCCCTGCGGGCCAATCGCCTCTACCACCGTGACCAGCATTATGTGGTGCAGGCCGGTGAAATTGTGATTGTGGATGAGTTCACTGGGCGTTTGATGTCTGGCAGACGCTGGAGCGATGGTCTGCACCAGGCGGTTGAAGCCAAGGAAGGTGTCGCCATTCAGCCTGAAAACCAGACCATGGCCTCCATCACCTTCCAAAATTACTTTCGGCTCTACGGCAAACTGGCGGGGATGACGGGAACCGCCGACACCGAGGCCTACGAGTTTCAGGAAATTTATGGCCTTGAAACCGTGGTGATCCCCCCCAACCGCCCAAGTTGCCGTACTGACCAGTTGGATCGCGTCTATAAAACAACGCGTGAAAAATACGACGCAGCCATTGCAGACATCCGTGAATGCCACGAACGCGGCCAGCCTGTTCTGGTAGGCACCACATCTATTGAAAATTCCGAAATCATTTCGGCGCTGCTAGACAAAGAAAAGTTGCCGCACCAAGTGTTAAACGCCAAGCAGCACGCCCGCGAGGCCGACATCGTGGCCCAGGCCGGTCGCCCCAAAATGATCACCATTGCCACCAACATGGCCGGTCGGGGTACTGATATTGTGCTGGGGGGCAATATCAGCAAAATTCTGGAAGCCATTGAAATGGATGATGCTCTTGATGCCCACCAACGGCAGCAACGCATGGACATTGTTCGTTCGCGATGGCTCAACGACCACGAACAAGTGAAGGGTCTTGGCGGTTTGCGAATCATTGCCACCGAACGCCATGAATCGCGCCGCATTGACAACCAGTTGCGGGGGCGATCCGGTCGTCAGGGCGATCCTGGTTCGTCGCGCTTTTATTTGAGCCTGGATGATTCCCTGATGCGCATTTTTGCAGGTGATCGGGTCAAAGCCATCATGGATCGCCTCAAAATGCCTGAAGGCGAAGCCATTGAGGCCGGCATGGTCACCCGCAGCATTGAAAGCGCACAGCGCAAAGTGGAAGCCCGCAACTTTGACATGCGCAAGCAGTTGCTTGAATATGACGATGTGGCCAACGACCAACGCAAAGTGATTTATCAGCAGCGCAACGAAATTCTGGATGCCACCAACCTCTCGGCACAAATCCAGTCTTTGCGAGAGGGCTGTTTTCAAGACATCGTTCACCAGTATGTTCCCCTTGAGTCTGTTGAAGAACAATGGAACTTGCCCGCGCTTGAAAAAACCCTCTTTGATCAATGGAATATCACGCTGCCCTTGCAGCAGCAAGTCAGTGAGGCTTCGGCCATTACCGCCCAAGACCTGGTAGAAACTGTTCGATTGCATGCCAACGCCATATTTGAGAAAAAAGTGGCAGTCGTGGGGTCTGAAGATTTCACCCCGTTTGAACGCATGGTTTTACTGCAAAGCATAGACACGAACTGGCGGGATCATTTAAGTTCATTGGACTATTTGCGCCAGGGCATTCACCTGCGTGGCTATGCGCAAAAGCAGCCCAAACAGGAATACAAGCGAGAAGCCTTTGAATTGTTTGGTCAAATGCTCGACTCCATCAAAAATGAGGTCACCAAAGTTTTAATGACCGTGCGTATCCAAACCCACGAAGAAGCCGCACGAGCCGCAGCCGACCTGGAAAGCCGGGCAGAGCACATCAACAATGTGACTTACAGCGCCCCCACAGAAACCGGCGAGGTAGAAACCACGGTCGATGAATCCACAGTGCCTGTTGCCATTCCCCGCGTCGGCCGCAACGAGCCTTGCCCTTGCTGCAGTGGCAAAAAATACAAGCACTGCCACGGCAAACTGGCTTGACCATGTCTGTCCATCTGAACCCACCCAACCCCGCCGAGCTGTTCCCCATCCAGGGGGTGCGCGTCGGTGTTACACAGGCCAACATTCGCAAAGCCAATCGCAAGGATTTGACGGTGATGCTGCTGGATGAATGCGCATCGGTCGCCGGTGTTTTTACCCAAAACCGTTTTTGCGCAGCCCCCGTTCAACTGTGCCGCGAACATTTAGCGCAAGCCACTGGCATTCGTGCCTTGTTGATCAACACCGGCAATGCCAACGCTGGCACGGGCGACCAGGGTTTGGCAGACGCTTTGCACACCTGTCAGGCACTGGCTGGGCGACTGGGGTTATCAGCACAGCAGGTGTTGCCGTTTTCGACGGGTGTCATCATGGAGCCGCTGCCTGTTGACCGAATTGAGGCCGGTCTCGAGGCAGCCCTAGCCGATGCGCGTGCTGACAACTGGCTTCATGCCGCAGAGGCCATCATGACCACCGACACCGTTCCCAAAGCATTTGGCGCACAGGTGATGATTGACGGGGTGACGGTGAGCGTGACCGGAATCAGCAAAGGGGCCGGCATGATTCACCCCAACATGGCCACCTTGCTGGGCTTTATGGCAACCGATGCCTGCATCAGCCCCACCGTCATGAACCAATTGGTTGCCGAGTTGGCACAAGGTTCTTTTAACCGCATCACGGTTGATGGCGATACCTCGACCAATGACTCATTTGTGGTCATTGCCACCCATCGTGCCGCCCATGCCCCCATCACCTCCCTTTCGAGCTTGGCAGGTCAAGCGCTCAAAACTGCCCTGCTGGGTGTGGCACAAAAACTGGCGCAAGCCATTGTGCGTGATGGAGAAGGCGCTACAAAATTTATCACCATTGTGGTGGAAGGCGGTCGTACCCCAACAGAATGTCGGCAGGTGGCAGATGCGGTGGCGCACTCTCCCCTGGTTAAAACAGCTTTTTTTGCCAGTGACCCCAATCTGGGGCGCATTCTGGCGGCCATTGGCTATGCCGGCATTGCAGACCTTGACCCCAAAGGCATTGACTTATATCTGGATGATGTGCATGTGGCCACGCAAGGAGGCCGTCACGCGGCTTATGTGGAAGCAGACGGGCAGCGTGTGATGAAGCAATCCGACATCACAGTGCGCGTGGTGCTGGGGCGGGGGGATGCCTCTGACACCCTTTGGACGTGCGATTTAAGCCACGAGTACGTGTCGATCAACGCCGATTACCGTTCGTAGGTTGCAACCCAGCGCGTGAAATTCTTACCCACGAAAGTACCGTGTAGCCACAAAGGGCAAGGCCACCACTTCCATGCGAACCGGCTTGCCGCGAACAATGGCATGGATGGCAGTACCCAAAACTGCAAACTCTGGCGGCACATAACCCATCGCAATAGGCAAGTCGATGGTGGGTCCAAGCAACCCACTGGTGACTTCGCCAATGCGTTTGCCCGTCAGGTCTTGCAGCTCGGTGTGCTCGCGAACGGGGATGCGATCCAGGGCAATAAGTCCAACACGTTTTCGGGCTGTAACGCCCGTCTGCACTGCATACTGCGCTAGAACTTTGATAGCGCCAGGAAAGCTGCCAGCGCGTAATCCACCGGTTCTGCGAACCTTTTGAATCGCCCATGACAGGGAGGCCTCGACCGGTGTGGTGCTGGTGTCAATGTCATTGCCATACAGTGGCAGACCGGCTTCCAGACGCAGCGAATTGCGCGCTCCCAACCCACAAGGTTTAACTTCAGGTTGCGCCAGCAGCGCCTGGGCTAATGCCATGGCTTGGGTGTGATGCACCGAAATTTCAAAGCCGTCTTCACCGGTGTAGCCGCTGCGAGTCAAAAACACATCAATCAGTTGATGATTTGTATGCACGGTAAAGTAGCCGCCGGTCATAAAGACCAGTTTTTCAACACCAGGCACCAAACGGGACAAGGCAGTCACCGCCATCGGGCCTTGCAGCGCCAGCAAAGCCTGTTCGGACATGACCATCACCTGACAGCGATGGCCGATGTGGGTCTGGATGTGGGCGATGTCGCCAGCTTTGCATGCCCCATTCACAATCACAAAAATATCGGTGTCACGGTTGACAAACATCAGGTCATCGATGATGCCGCCGTTGTCATTGAGCAGCAAGCCGTAGCGTTGTTGGCCGACAGGCAAGTCGATCACATCGCATGGAATCAGGCTCTCGAAAGCTGCAGCGGCCTCTGGCCCTACCAGACGCAACTGCCCCATGTGGGACACATCAAACAAACTCGCAGCCGTTCGGGTGTGGCGATGTTCGGCGATCAGGCCTGTGGGGTATTGCACCGGCATGGCGTAGCCCGCAAAAGGCACCATGCGTGCGCCAAGCGCCACATGCAAATCATTTAAGGGAACGGTTAAAAGGGAGGCGGGGGATACAGACATGAGAACTCCAGGGCCAAATATCGTGAAGCTGATGAACAGTTTTGTTCTTGTGCTCAAAAATTGTCCAGTACAGCTCCTTTGCTGGCGCTGGATACGTTCATGGCAAATTTGGCCTGCACACCTCGGGTGTAGCGGGGTGCTGGGGGTGTCCAAGTGGCACGACGCTTTGCAATCTCGTCATCGCTGACGTTCAATTGCAGCAGCAATTGGCGTGAGTCAATGGTGATGGAATCGCCTTCGTGAACCAGTGCAATCAGTCCGCCTGTGGCCGCTTCAGGCGCAATGTGTCCCACCACCATGCCCCAGGTGCCACCTGAAAATCGACCATCAGTAATCAACCCGACGGATTCGCCCAGGCCCTGCCCAATCAGCGCACCGGTGGGAGCCAGCATTTCGGGCATTCCCGGTCCACCCTTGGGACCAAGATAACGCAGCACCATCACGTCGCCCGCCTTGATCTGTTGGGTCAAAATGGCCTTCAGGGCGGATTGTTCATCTTCAAACACACGCGCAGGGCCAGTCATCACCGGATTTTTCAGGCCGGTGATTTTGGCAACACAGCCCTCAGGTGCCAGGTTGCCTTTCAGAATAGCCAAGTGGCCTTGCGCGTACATGGGGCGGTTCATCGGGCGAATCACCTGTTGATCTGCAGGCGGTGCATCGGGCACATCTTTGAGCACTTCGGCAATCGTCTGGCCGGTGATGGTGATGCAGTCGCCATGCAGCAGGCCAGCGTTCAAAAGCAGTTTCATCACCTGGGGCACGCCACCTGCACGGTGAAAATCGATCGCCAAATACTTGCCGCTGGGTTTCAGGTCGCACAGCACAGGTGTTTTGATGCGCACACGTTCAAAGTCATCCATGCTCCATTTGACACAGGCCGCATGGGCAATGGCTAAAAAGTGAAGCACGGCATTGGTCGATCCCCCAATTGCCATGACCACAGCAATGGCATTTTCAATGGACTTGCGCGTCACAATGTCTCGGGGTTTCAGGTCTTTTTTGATGGCCTCTATCAACACTTTGGCCGATTCTGTGGCGGAAGATCGCTTTTCGTCATACACGTTGGCCATGGTACTGGAATGGGGCAGCGAAATACCCAGCGCTTCAAATGCCGAACTCATGGTGTTGGCGGTGTACATGCCACCACAAGACCCCGTGCCCGGAATAGCCCGCTGCTCAATTTGCGTCAGGTCTTCGTCACTCAAGCGGCCTGCGGCGTTTTCACCCACGGCTTCAAACACGCTGACGATGTTCAAATCTTTGCCTTGGTAGTGGCCGGGCAAAATCGTTCCGCCATAGACGTAAATGCCTGGCACATTGGCGCGCAACATACCCATCAAACCGCCGGGCATGTTCTTGTCGCAGCCGCCTATGACCAACACACCGTCCATCCACTGCCCCTGCACACAGGTTTCAATGCAGTCGGCAATCACTTCACGGCTGACCAGGCTATATTTCATGCCCTCGGTGCCCATGGACATGCCGTCAGAAATGGTGGGGGTACCAAACACTTGCGCATTGCCACCGGCCTCTTCTATGCCTGCGATGGCAGCATCTGCCAAGGTTTGCAGACCACTGTTGCAAGGGGTGATGGTGCTGTAGGCGTTGGCCACGCCCACCATGGGTTTCTGAAAATCATCAGTCTCATAACCCATGCCGTAATACATGGATCGGTTGGGCGCACGCGATTTGCCCTCTGTGATGTTTTTGCTGCGAGGGTTCAAAATGACAAGAGGAGTGTCCATGGTGTTTGAGTGTGTAAGGATGTGGTCAGTAATAAGTTCCCCCATTTGGCTCGTCAGATTTGGGCGCACTGCGTCGGTACAAATCGCTTATGTGGCATGGCCACACCGCGCGATTTGCGCCTAGCATTGCATCCCAACTCTGACGGCCAAATGGGGAACTTATTATTGACCACATCCTAAGGAACAAAACATCATTTTAAGGATACCCCAGGCCAGGGCACTGGTTCAGTTCAATTTTCAATTTTTATAACGGTTTCGTGAAGATAATCGGTCAACCGAGGAATCCAGGTTGAATCGCACGCCCTGCAAGTTCAGCTTGACACACCACCCCAAAATTTGAATGCAATGCATATATGTGGTTTCAATTTTCTAAACAAAAAATGCTTGTAACGCTGATGGCTCTAGCGCAAGCAGCTACTTTTACAATAGCAACAGACGTCAACGCGGCGATGGGGTTGCCGCAGTTGGGGGATGGCAGTGACATCAGCAGCAGTGCCGAGCGCCGTTTGGGTGACCGCATTGCGCGTGAACTGTACAAAGACCCCGATTATCTGGACGACCCCGTGCTGGATGATTATGTGCAGGGCATTTGGCAGCCTTTGTTGTCAGCAGCTCGTGAGCGTGGGGATTTGACGCCGGAATTGGACGAACGTTTTGCATGGAAAATTCTGATGGGGCGCGATCGCAGTGTGAATGCATTTGCTTTGCCAGGCGGCTACTTTGGGCTTTATCTGGGCCTGCTGTCCATGGTGGGCAGCCGTGACGAGTTGGCCTCGGTTTTGGGGCACGAGTTAAGTCACGTCACGCAGCGGCATATTTCGCGGCTGATTTCCAAAAACAACCAGCAAACGCCGTGGGTCATCGGTGCCATGATTTTGGGTGCACTGGTGGCGAGCAAAAGCAGTGGGGATGCGGGCAGTACCCTGATGGTGGGCGGACAGGCGTTGTCGGCACAAAGTCAGCTTAATTTTTCACGCGACATGGAGCGTGAAGCTGACCGCGTGGGTCTGGGTGTGATCCATCAGGCGGGGTTTGATGCTTTTGGTTTTGTCACCATGTTTGACAAATTGCAGCAATCCACAAGGTTGAACGACAAAGGGGCCTACCCCTACCTGCGCACCCACCCCCTGACCACAGAGCGTATTGCCGACTTGAAAGCGCGACTGCCCTTTCAAGCCACAGTGCCGCAGGCCAACAGCCCCACAGTGTTGCACGCCATGATGACCGCACGCGCCAAGGTGTTGGCCAATGCAGGGCCTGATGCCTTGCACGCATGGCTGTCCCGTGCTGACGAGTCTCAACCTGCGGCCAGGCAAGCTGGTACTTTGTATGGTGTCGTGATGGCTGCCAGCCTTTTGCGAGAGTATGCATGGGCCAAGCGACACCTTCAACGTTTACAGTCTTTGGTGTCAAGTACTGACCGAGCTGCTGTGCGCCTGGTGAACGAGTTGAGTGTTGAAATAGCGTTGGCCGCGCATGATTTGCCTAGTCAGCAGGTGCAAGCGCTGGGGCAGCTTGTGGGCTTGGGCAGTCAGGCATCCTCTGTGACGCGTACACAATTGATGCTTCAAGCACAAATTGCCCTTGACCTCAATCAACCTGTCGTTTTGTCCCAAGTGACACGGCAGCTTTATACGCGGGTGGCTTCGCATTCGGACGATGCACTGGCGTGGCAATGGCTGTCCCGACTGCATACAGCACAAGGACAAAGTCTTCAGGCATTGCGTGCCGAAGCCGAATCGCGGGTGGCACAGCTTGATTTTGAAGCAGCCCTTGATCGCCTCAAAGCGGCTCAAACGTTGGTGCGTGCGTCAGACCCTACACGCAGCAGGGCAGACCACATTGATGCTTCCATCATTGATGTGCGTCGGCGTCAAATTGAACTGATCATCAAAGATCAGCACGCTGATTGATGACCGAATAACGTCAAGTTGAAATTGACATGAAGGTTGCCATCATTGGTGCAGGTTGGGCGGGTCTGGCGGCAGCCGTTGTCGCTCTGAAAAATGGTCATACCGCTTGCCTTTTTGAAGCATCTCACTTCGTAGGGGGGCGCGCCAGAGCATTAAAAGGCATGGAACATCAGCCCCCACTTGACAATGGTCAGCATATTTTGCTGGGGGCTTACACCCAGACTCTTGCGATGATGCGGCAAGTCGGCGTTGATCCTGAACAGGCCCTGCACAGTATGACCCTGCGTATGCAGTTTCCTGATGGTCATGGCCTTTGTTTGCCCGCATGGCCCATGCCGTTGGATCTGCTGTGGGCGGGCGCTACGGCACACGGCTGGTCCATGGCTGACAAGTTAGCTCTTTTACGCACCATGGTAGTCTGGCAGTGGCAGGGTTTTGCTTGCGATGCTCATGTGTCAGTGGCTGAAGTGTGCCAGGGCTTGACACCAAAAATTCGCACCGACCTGATGGAACCTTTGTGCATTTCTGCACTCAACACACCCATAGAACGCGCCAGCGGCCAGGTTTTTCTGCGGGTGCTGCACGATGCCTTGTTTGGGCCACCGGGATGCTCACGATTGCTGATACCCCGTATGGATTTGAGTCGTTTGTTTCCCGTCCCCGCGCTTCAATGGTTGATGCAGCACGGTGGCCAATGCCGTTTGGGAGCAAGACTTCAATCCCTGCAACAGCACCAACAGAAGTGGCGCGTTTTTGACGAATATTTTGATGCCGTGATCCTGGCCACTTCAGCATCCAATACGGCTAGAACCCTTATGCAGTCTGCATTGATAGCTACAAAATCAATAGCAAATCAGATGCGATCATGGGCCACTTTAGCGAACGCCCTGCCCTTTGAAGCCATCGCCACGGTCTATGCCCAGTCTCCCGGTGCAGCTTTGGCACAGCCCATGCTGGCACTTCGCAGTGAAGCCATGGCACCTGCCCAGTTTGTATTTGACAAAGGCCAGTTGGGTGGCCCCCAGGGGTTGCTGGCCTTTGTGGTGAGTGCCTGCCAAGGCACACGCGAATCACTGCAAGCCCAAGTGCTCTCACAAGCTCAAACCCAACTGGGTTTAACCCTGCAAGCGGTTCAAACCATCGTTGAAAAACGTGCCACCTTTGCCTGTACGCCCGGATTGCAACGCCCACCGCAGCACATTGCCCCGGGGTTATTAGCCTGTGGTGATGATGTAGAAGGGCCTTATCCCGCAACGCTGGAAGGTGCGGTTCGCAGTGCCGTGACAGCGGTGGCTTGCCTGTCCTAAGGATAGGGTCAATCATCCTGGATTTCGGCTTCCCACTTAAGGCGGGACAAATGCAATATCAATGGGTTACGTTTGATTCGCTCACGTAGTTTTCTTGGCAGGGGAAGCTCACACATTTGGCTGATTAGCCGTAACAAGCGCAGGCATCTGATTTCATCTCTGTCCCGCCTTAACCGATGTTTAACACACCCCAAAAAAAACTTCCACAAATCAACGACTTGCGTTGCTTCAGTTTTTGTAGCGGTTGATTTGCTCGTTATTTCACATCAAACGACCAGTTTTTTGGTGCTGCCAGGCATGGCATTGATGCCCATGCGTTTCATAAATCCGCATCAACTGTGGCTCTGCTTTTGTTCTTTTGCGCACATGAATCATGCGCT
>CAIXMC010000409.1 GCA_903920405.1 uncultured beta proteobacterium | reverse complement strand
CAGGGCAGTTGTCTTTGGCACTTCGTTCAGGCAAACACACCACCACCAGCACCACATGGTATTGGGTGGATGCCGCAAAAACCACGGCACTGATTGATTTTTTGACAAGTCGCCATGATTTTTGGGAGTAATAATAAGTGGTGCATACCTAATGTCCATTCATCACCCTCAATAGCGCCGTTTCTGTTTCAGTTCGGCATACAAATCGCTGTATATTTTGTAGCGGTTAGCGCTTATTCCATCAGGGCTGTCGCCTGATTGGATGACTGCTCTTACACCACAGCCTGGCTCGTGCAAATGGCTACAGTTGTAAAACTTGCACTGGGTTGCGTGGCGCTGAATGTCTGGCATGTAGCCTGCCAGTTGCGCCGGATTCAGGTGGTTTAAGCCAAATTCCTGAAAACCTGGAGAATCAATCAGTGCCGTGGTTTTTTCGGCATCCACCCAGTACCATGTGGTGCTGGTGGTCGTGTGTTTGCCCGAACGCAGCGCCAAAGACAATGGCCCTGTGAGCACCCTGCCACCTGGTATCAGGCAATTGATCAGTGTGCTTTTACCCGCACCAGAGGGACCCAGCACCAACGTTGTTTTGCCTGTCAAACGTTGCATCAGTGCCTGCCTGTCGGTATCGCTGTTGTAGGTCAATGCCAAAGGCAAAACGTCGTAACCCATTTGGCGGTAGGGTTGCAGCCAGTCCCAGGCTTTGGCAAAAGGCAGGGTCAGGTCACTTTTATTGAGAGCAATGATGGGGGTGATGCGCTGTTCTTCGGCAGCAATCAGCGCACGTGAGAGTTGGTCGCTGGAGAACTCGGGTTCTGCTGCCAACACCACCAACACATGATCCAGATTGGCGGCAAATGATTTGGTGCGAACCTCATCCTGGCGGTAAAACAAATTGCGCCTTGGCTCAATGTGTTCAATAGTGCCTTCGTCTTGCGAGGCCTGCCACTGCACCCTGTCCCCCACCACGGCCTGACTTTTTTTGCTGCGCGAGTGACAAATGAGCCGATCGCCGGACTCTTTTTCAACCCAAAAGTGCCGACCATGGTTGGCCACAATCAGACCGGAGTGCAGTTGTGCCATCAAGCCAGAAGGGTTAAATTTGCTATAATTACAATAGCTATCAATGCACGTCCCATAAGGGTTAGCGGCCTATTTCTTATCTTTTTATGGGGTCACGGCGGGCAACATGTGAGCCAGCCTTTCCGATGCGCCCGGATGAGAATAATAAAACGCCACATACACGGGGTCGGGGGTCAGCGTCGAGGCATTGTCTTCGTACAGCTTGAGCAAGGCTGCAGCCAAATCATGCCCACTGGTTTGTCGCACAGCATAGGCATCGGCCTCAAATTCGTGACGGCGTGACACTTTCGCAAACAAAGGCGAAATGAATAAAACAGGCACCGGCAGGGTGAGCATAAAGAGCAGAAGTGCCACGGCATCATGAGGCACGGCCATGTTGATGTGAACCCCCAAACCTGTGTAAAACCAGGATTGACCCGCCAATCCACCCAGCAGTGCAAAACCTGCCAGGCTCATGGCAAACATCAAAACGATACGTTTGATGATGTGCCGGTATTTGAAATGACCCAGTTCGTGCGCCAAGACGGCATCTACTTCGGGTGGGCTTAATTTACTGAGCAAGGTGTCAAAAAACACCACGCGCTTGGCAGAACCAAAACCGGTGAAATAGGCGTTGGCGTGGGCACTGCGCTTGCTGCCGTCCATCACAAACAGGCCCTTGGCAGAAAAACCGCAACGCTGCATCAGCGCCGTCACGCGGGTTTTCAGGGTTTCGTCCTCCAGTGGCGAAAATTTATTGAACAAAGGCGCTATCCAGGTGGGATAAATGACCAGCAGCAACAGGTTAAAACCCATCCAGACACCCCATGCCCACAGCCACCACAGGTCCCCAATTGCCCCCATCATCCACAACATCAACGCGGCAATGGGCAAACCGATCAACGCACCGATCAGACTCGACTTGAACAAATCTGCTAGCCAAAGCCGCCATGTCATGGTGTTAAACCCAAAGCGATCTTCAATCACAAAAGTTTGGTAGAGCGACAAAGGCAAGTCAATCACCCCACTGATCAACACAAACCCACTCAGCAGTGCAAGCTGTTGAACCATGCCACTGCCTAACCACTGTGCCAGCCAGGTGTTCAGTGCAGACAAGCCACCCAGCAAAGTCCAACCCAGCAGCACCAGGGTGCCTAACACCAATTCCAACTGGCCAAAGCGAACTTTTACCACGGTGTAATCAGCGGCCTTGTGGTGGGCTGCCAGGGTGATGGTTTGAGCAAAGGCGGCGGGCACTTGATTGCGGTGAAGCGTGACATGGCGAATTTGCCGAAAACTGAGCCAGAATTTAAGCAGCAGACCCAGCAGCAAAGCAACCACAAAGCCAGTGGTGAGCAGGATGGATGGATAAAGAAGGGTGTCATTCATAACGGTGAAGTTTAGGTGATAAAGATGTGGTCGGGTGCGATTCAAAGTGATGTGAAGCAGCAGGGACACACGCCGATGGCAGGCTGGGCGAATAAATTCGCCACTTTCGCTTCTGCCGCCGCTCCCACAAAATAGAAACAGGTGTTGTGGGAGCGCCGGAAGGCGCGATTGGTAGCGCACCCGATATGGTCAGCCGACGGTGGATGCAACATGGAACCTATTCCAGAGGGCGATCACACCACTATCTTTGTGTTTTTCGTGAATGTCGGGGGCGGACGATCAAACAATCGGTTGAATTCCGAACGCAATTTTTCTATCTCGATGGGCTTGGAAACAAAGCCATCGGCACCAGCCTGTTGGTACTTGAATTGGTCAATACGATCGGCATGGGCTGTCACCATGATAATGGGCAGGTGTCCACCCTGTGACTTTTCTTGAGCGCGAATGGTTTTCAGAGCTTCAATACCATCCATATTGGGCATCAGTACATCCATGAGTAAGTCAAAGCATATAAGTTATTTATCATTAGTTGTTATTTGAAACCTATTATGTAATTATTCCAATATGTTGTTTTTATACAACTTCTTATAGGCTTCAAGTATTATCTAATGATAAAGAACTTATATGCTTTGACTTACTACGTCAAACGGGTATTGGGATAAACATGTGGCTTCCCACTTAAGGCGGGACCGAGATGAAATCAGATGCCTGCGCTTG
>CAIXMC010000408.1 GCA_903920405.1 uncultured beta proteobacterium | reverse complement strand
TCCCACTGTGGCGAATGGCTTCGATCACAGTGCAATAGGGTTGAGGTTTCCAACTTAAGGCGGGACAGAGATGGAGTCGCAAGCCGATTCAGATGAAGTCAGTTGCCGTCGCTATATTGCAATTCGTCCCGCCTTAAGTGGGAAGCCCTGGAATCTATAATTACGGCGATCTGCATTGCTGTGCGGCAGGCAACCTGCTCGTTTTCTACCTAACATGGACCTGCACTTATGCAGACATCCCCGGAATGGCAATGGAACGTGGCTGAAATTTGGACAGATTTTGGTGGGGAAACTGAAGTTCCTCGACAAAAATCAATTGAAATCAATACAATTTGATTTTAAGGAGTTGCAAATTGTCCAAAAATATCGTGAAGCCAATAAAATCAAGATTAAGTGATGTTTTTGAAATTACGTGACCAGATCACCACATCACTTTGAATTGCACCCACCCAGACGCGCCGCCGGTAGCCCACTTGAGCGTGTTGAAATGAGGAATCCAGGAACATTATGAAATTTGTTGACGAAGCCTACATTGATGTCTCTGCCGGAGACGGTGGCGCAGGTTGCGTCTCGTTTCGACATGAAAAATACAAGGAATTTGGTGGCCCCAACGGAGGAGATGGCGGTCGCGGAGGTCATGTTTTTGCTGTGGCTGACCCCAGTCTTAACACGTTAGTAGATTATCGTTTCTCGCGCTGCCACAATGCCAAGCGTGGCCAGCATGGCATGGGTTCAGATATGTTTGGCGCTACAGGTGCAGACATTACCCTGAAAATGCCGGTCGGTACACTTGTGATAGACGCAGAAACGTGCGAAGTTTTATTTGAGCTACTCAATCCCGGCGAAGTCGTCATCATTGCCAAAGGTGGCGATGGTGGATTTGGCAATTTACGCTACAAAAGCGCAATTAACCGTGCGCCCCGTCAAAAAACCCCCGGCTGGCCTGGTGAAAAGCGCAGGCTTAAACTCGAACTCCAAGTACTGGCTGACGTAGGTCTGCTTGGTATGCCTAACGCGGGTAAATCCACACTCATTACAGCCATTTCCAACGCTCGCCCACGTATTGCAGACTATCCATTCACCACGCTACACCCTCATTTGGGAGTGGTTCGGGTTGGACCCGATCAGAGCTTTGTGGTGGCTGATTTACCGGGGTTGATTGAAGGTGCATCCGAAGGGGAAGGCTTGGGACATCAGTTTTTGCGCCATTTGCAACGCACACGCCTATTGCTTCATGTAGTTGACATAGCGCCGATGGACACGGCTGTTGATACCGTTGCGCAAGCCAAGGCGATTGTGGATGAGCTTAAAAAATACGATGAAAGTCTGTATCGCAAGCCTCGCTGGTTGGTGCTCAACAAGATCGACGTCGTACCATCCGATCAGCGTGCCGCATGGGTCAAAGATTTTGTCAATCGTTTTAAGTTCAAGGGTCATGTATTTGAAATCTCAGGGCTGACCCATGAGGGCTGTGACTATTTGATCAAGACTATCTATCAGCACATCAGCACCCAGCAAAAAACAGCACAAACTCCAGAGACGCCAGATCCACGCTTTGCAGCCATTCAGAACGTCACGCAGGAGTTTGGAGCACAGACATCCCCGGAATGGCAATGAAATATCTGGAATTGGGACAACCTTTTCTACACCATCGCTTTTAAGGTTGCCTCATCAATCACCGGCACACCCAAGCTCAGCGCTTTGTCTAGTTTGCTGCCTGCCTCTGTTCCGGCTACGACAAAGCTGGTTTTCTTGCTGACCGAGCTTGAAACCTTACCACCGGCAGATTCAATCAGGGCTTTGGCTTCTTCTCGGTCCAGTGTGGGCAAAGTGCCTGTCAATACAAAGGTTTTGCCACTCAATGGCGTCAGTGCCTGCAACAAAGGCTCGCCCTCAGACCAGGTGATGCCGCAGGCGCGCAATTGCGCGACCACTTCGCAGTTGTGGGGCTGATCAAAAAAAGTGCGCAGGCTTTTGGCAACAATGGGACCAATATCTGCCACCTTTTGCAATTGTTCCTCTGTCGCTGCCATGATGGCATCGAGGTGACCAAAATGTCTGGCGAGTTCTTTGGCTGTGGCCTCGCCTACATGGCGTATGCCAAGACCAAATAGAAAACGCGGGAGTGTGGTTTGCTTTGATTTTTGTAGTGCCTCAAGCATATTCAGTGCGGATTTATCGGCCATTCTGTCTAAATTTGCAAGGGCTGTCTGGTCAAGTCGGTACAGGTCTGGCAATGTCTGGATGAGGCCATCATCGACCAATTGATCGACCAGTTTGTCGCCCAAGCCTTCAACCTCCACCGCACGGCGCTGCGCAAAATGCAAAATGGCTTGTTTGCGTTGGGCGCTGCAAAACAGACCGCCGGTGCACCGGTAATCGGCCTCGCCCTGTTCACGAACCGCCACACTCGCACACACAGGGCAGACGTGGGGCATACCAAACACGACACCACGCTCAAGGTGAGGGCTGGGTTCAACAGGCATCACCACACGAACGACCTCGGGAATCACATCGCCAGCGCGGCGAACCACCACGGTATCGCCTACGCGCACATCTTTGCGACGTGCTTCGTCTTCGTTGTGCAGAGTGGCATTGGTGACAGTTACACCACCGACAAAAACAGGAGCCAGCTTGGCCACGGGTGTGAGCTTGCCGGTACGCCCTACCTGAACATCAATAGCCAGCACCGTAGTAAGTTGCTCTTCTGCAGGGAACTTGTGCGCCACCGCCCAACGGGGTTCACGCGTAACAAAACCCAATTGACGTTGCCACGCCAGGCTATCCACCTTATAGACCACGCCGTCAATATCAAACCCCAAACCATCGCGCTGCTGACCGATGGCGTTGTAATACGCTACCAATTCTGTAGCTCCACACGCCCTATTGACAAGGGCTGAGACCGGAAAACCCCATTGTTTCAGTGTCTGCAACAAATCGAAGTGAGTCTCAAACGCTGGGCCACCTTCTGCAGAAGGTGACACTTCTCCCAGCCCATAAGCAAAAAAGCTCAATGGACGCTGGGCGGTCAGGGTGGGGTCTAGCTGGCGAACAGCACCGGCGGCGGCATTGCGCGGATTGACAAAGATTCTTTCGCCTTTGGCCCCGGCTGCAATTTTTTGGCGCTGACGCTCGTTCAATGCTTCAAAATCATCACGTCGCATATAGATCTCGCCGCGCACCTCTAAAACATGTGGAATGGGTGGGACCGCCCTGCCCTGCCCTGCCTCACACATGCGCAACGGAATTTGCCCGATGGTTCGGATATTGTGCGTTACATCTTCACCGGTTTCGCCGTCGCCTCGGGTGGTGGCCTGAACTAACACACCCTGTTCGTAACGCAGATTGATGGCCAGGCCGTCAAATTTGGGTTCTGCCACATAAACCACCGCTGCATCAATAGGCATCAAACCCAGTTCACGGCGAATGCGGGCATCAAAATTCTCTGCGCCTGCCGCGGAAGTGTCAGTTTCGGTACGAATGCTCAGCATAGGCAAAGCATGGCGAACGCTCGAAAATTGGTCTATCGCTTTGCCACCGACACGCTGGGTGGGAGAGTCAGGAGTCAGGAATTCGAGGTGACTGTTTTCAAGCGCCTGAAGTTGTGCAAACAGACGGTCGTATTCGGCATCGGGCACACTGGGATCGTCTTGGACATAGTAGCGGTGCGCATAGGCATTCAGCGTTTGGCGCAACTGCGCTATCTGAATTGAAACAGGTGTATCAAAAATAGATTCGTTCATAGGGCAGCAGGAAAATCAGGAAAACAAACGACGCGCCAGCGGCGAGCCTGCCGAAAACTCACAACGATCCAGCGCGTCATACAAATGCGCCATCTCGTCTGCAATCGTTTCCATGGCGGCCTCAGTCAGTACCACGCCATTGTCATCGGTGATGCTGCCCTCCATGTCTGAGGCCAGCATCAAGGCGGCTTTGCGCATCTTGTCAAAGGCAAATTCATGGCGATTGACATGGGTCACATCCAGGGTCAAAACCACGTCGTTCAATACCGACTGTGTCGTGTTGTCCGCCATGGCCGCCTGCACATCAAAGGTCAAACTCAAAATGGAGGGCATACCGGCACTGCTAGCCGGCATCACCATGCGCCCTGCCGTGCCTCCAGCCACAAAACCATGCCGCGCTGCGGTTTGCAGCACATAACTGGGGCTCCAGGTGCTGCGTTGTGCGCGCAACACAAAGCGCAGTTGGGCATCGTGATCGCTGGCAAACTGATCCAGCTCGCGCGCCCTGTTCACTTCGGTGTGCATCATCGGCACATTGGGCGTACCGTTCACAGTCTCGGCCAAACGCTGCGTTTTTTGAATGAATTCTGAAAACTCAATATCGGTCAATGCACCCGAACGGTTGGCCAGTTGCACACCGGTCTGCAACTGGGTGTAAAACTGATCTGACACTGGAAATTCCCAACGCAGCGTGCTCTGGTTTTGGCCTTCGATGGCAAACGGCTTGCTACCAATACGTCGAACATGAGGAATGACTGACAGCAAAGCCCTGCCCGTCAAGGGAGCATCGAGCGCAATGGGTGCAATGGCATCAATGAGGGCATCAAGACCTGGTTTTTTTTCAGGAAAAGACAATACAGGTGGCCCAAACGGCCTATCCACCACCCCTGCGTCCACCAATGAAGGCTCTTTCACAACCGGCGGATGCCAGTCGCTTAATGCGGTATTTTTGGCTTGTTTAGGTGAGCGTCGAGACACCTGCCACGTGCTGTAGGCCGCAAAAATCAGCAGCACCACAACACCCACCATCAATAAACCCACTTGCAAATCATTCATTTCCTTTTACCCCAGTTTGGTCATCGTGATGGCGGCATCCGTATCAACCGCCACACTTAAAAAAACTCCCCGCTCTTGCATCGTTACACCTGCTTGTTGGGTAGTGCCTCGATCAATAAGATGACTAAAAAATCAGCAAGGCGACAGCTTCATCATAATCCTGAATCTGTGACCTTAAAAAGCACCCTAGGATAGGGGCAATAATAAGTTGTGCATTTGACCGTCAGAGTTAAAGACGCCATGCCAGGCGCAAATCGCGCAGTGTGACTCAGCTAGATGAAGGTACGCCCAAATCTGACGAGCCAAAAGCGAAACTTATTATCCTAAATTCCTCGGGTGACCGCTTATTATCTACACTAAACTGTTATGAAAATTGATATTT
>CAIXMC010000407.1 GCA_903920405.1 uncultured beta proteobacterium | reverse complement strand
TATCTACGCAAGCTGGACGGGCGCTAGAGGCCGATTTGTTATACAAAAAAACTCACTCAAGTTCACACAGTTTGACAGGTGAATATTGCCACATCCACATCACTTTGAATCGTACCCTGTCACAAGTAAGGGTGCACAGTGCGAGTTCTCTTTGGTTAGAATGTTTCAAGAAGCTGTCCATAAGTTGTGGGCAGTAAAACGATGAAAGGGTACTTTTATGAATACATTTTCGCGATTTTTGCGCTGGCTTATGCTGGCATGTTTGATGCTTGGCGCCAGTTACGCACTGGCGGGCAAAACCTACTCTGACAACGGCGATAATAAAACGGTGACAGATCCAACAACGGGGTTGACCTGGATACGGTGTGCCTGGGGACAACCCTACAACGAAGCGACCAATAATTGTGACGGAAATCCAACTCTTCTCTCTTGGACTGAAGCTGAAGCAACGCAAGGTACAGATGTCGCAGGTCATAAAGATTGGCGTTTGCCCACCATTCGTGAATTGCTGACTATTGTGGACAGATCACGTAAGACACCAGCAACCAACACAGTAGCTTTTCCTGCCGCACCCTATGAGAAGATGACTTGGTCAAGTTCTGCTATTACATTGGACAGTAAAGAGTACGCATGGGGTGTCAATTTCTGGTTTGGCGATACTACCTACAGTTTAAAAAAACCGACAACACTAACAGAAACACCCATCTTGGGTGTGGTTCGATTGGTGCGTAACGACCCCACTTCCCCCACTGCTGCTGCTAATGCAGCTCTTTTGAGGCTTGAACGACCTAACAGTGATTACCAATTGCAAGATGCAGATAAATCTGTGTTGCACGTTCCCACGGGTTTGATTTGGCTGAAATGTGCTGTATGGTCAGATGATTGCAAAAAAGAACCTCCTTGGTTCAATTTTGCTAATGCTACTAGTCAAGCCACAATGGAATTTAATGGTCACAAAGACTGGCGCATACCTACTGCAGATGAACTGTTGAGTTTGGTAGATTTCAAGCTGTTAAATCACGCCATTAACGCCACCATGTTCCCCAATTCTGGGGGGTTTCATTTCTTTTCATCCTCGATTGTGGATGGCAATGTCAATAGCCCATGGTTTGTGCATTTCTGGGATGGTAAGCTGACCGGCAATCCAGACCCTAAGCAAGCAGACAACCTCTACGCGCTTCGTTTGGTACGCGGTGGTAATCCTGACGTTCCTGTGACTCTGACAGTCGACAAGCCCACCTACGGTGAGGTGAACAGCAGCGCACTTGTTGGCATTAAGTGCGGTCCAATATTGACATGTTCCAATAGCTTCACACTCAACACAGTTGTTAAGCTGACCGCCACTCCAGCCAATCTTTTCAAGTCATGGAGTGGAGATTGCACAGGTTCAGATCCTATGAACTGCACAGTCACAATGAGTGCCGCTAAAAAAGTGCAAGCCAACTTTTATCCCTATATCCCAGTGCCAGAAAAATGGAGCATGTGGGGTAACGGTAAGAACGAAGTTATGAAAGTGACAGATTACTTGAGTAACGCCGAAGTCGTTGGATCTGTATGGACATGGGATGTTAAAACGGGTTGGAGGTTTTACGATCCTTCGAAAACTGCGCAAGATTTGCAGACTTTTGCCGCCGCCAGGAATTGGAGTGTTTTGACCCAAATTAACCCCGGTGAAGGTTTTTGGGTGAATGCCAAAAAAGCGTTTGATATGAAACAGCCAAGTGGTAGCGAAAATATTACTGCAAGTGACTTTAAAGAAGGTAATTCCTTGGCCCTGGCAAAGAACTGGAATCTGGTCGCTGTTGGTGACGAGCCACTTCCAACTAAATTCAATGCCGACATTGGTGTTACTCCTCCTGGTACAGAACCTGTTGACAACATAACGTCTTTATGGACTTGGGACAATTTACAAAGCAAATGGTATTTCTACTCGCCTTCAAAAGAAATCGAAGGTACTGCAGCCGTGGCCAAGTTCTTGTCTGATAGGGGTTATCTTGATGCTACCAGCAAGAAGCTGGGGGCCAATATTGGATTCTGGGTTCTCAAACCTTGATGGACTTGCCTAGATTCTGATCAAAACAGTGGCGGTCATCCATGGGTTCATATCGTCACCCTGGATGATGGAAATTCATTCAAGCCCCACCCTCTCGGGTGGGGCTTTTTTTTTCAACTCTCTGACTCAAATCCAGCCACAACGCGCCGGATGGCATCACCACTGAAGCCACGGGCAGCCAAAAAACGCACTTGTTTGGCAGCATCTTTGGGATCTGCCGCAGGTTTTTTGAATTTTTTTTCCCACACCACGCGTGCTCTCTCCAGTTCGGTGCTTTGCAAGGTTTTTAGTGCATCAGACACGGCATCAGATGACAGACCTTTGCGCTGCAGTTCCTGACGGATACGTGCTGTGCCCATTTTTCCAGACAGGTTGTGCAGCACAGACTCAAGCACCCGCTGTTCGCTCATCAACCCTTTGGCATGAAGGTCGTCAAGCAAAGCGGCTAGGTGACCTGGCTCGACTTCAAAGCTGGCGAGTTTGCGTTGCAGCTCAGCACGTGAGTATTCTCGCGACCCAAGCAGGCGCAAGGCACGCGCCTTGAGAGAAACTGTATCGGTCATCCTTACGCTCCCCATCGAATTTCAAGAAGTGACTGCACCAGGTCTGGTATCCATCTCACGGTGTCGTTTCAAGGTCATCCATCGCTTTAGAAAATGCGAACTTAATTGCTCCACCAAATAAACAGAGCGATGCTGTCCGCCCGTGCAGCCGATGGCCACCGTGACATAACTGCGATGGTTTAACGACATAGCATCCAGCCAAGTTTCCAGAAAACCCTCAATGTGATGGAGCATTTTTTGCACATCGGCATGCTCTTGCAGAAAATGGATAACCGGTGCATCACATCCAGTCAACTCCCGCAGTTCAGGCTCATAGTGAGGGTTAGGCAACATCCGTACATCAAATACGAAGTCGGCATCATTGGGAATACCTCGTTTAAAAGCAAAAGACTCAAAGACCAATGTCAATTGCGTGCTGAGTACCTCGAAAAATGCCTTGACGTAGCTTTGCAATTGTGTGGGGCGAAGAATGCTGGTGTCAATCACATGGGCGTTGGCGCGCAATTCGCTGAGTATCTCGCGTTCAAGTTCAATAGCCTCTGTCAATGCCCGCTGCTGATGCTGAAACCAGTTGATTTGTACGGTTTTTGACAAGGGATGGCGGCGGCGTGTTTCTGAAAATCGGCGCATCAGGGTATCGGTCGATGCATCCAGAAACAAAGAAACAACTTGAATGCCATGAGATTGGAGCTGGATCAATTGCGCTGGAACCTGTGGCAGAGCATCCGCACTGCGCACGTCAATCGCAATGGCCAGGCGTCTGGCTTGGCTGTTTTTCTGCAAATCAATCAAGGGGGTCAGCAACCCTGGTGGCAGATTGTCAACACAATAAAAACCCATATCTTCCATGGCATTGAGAGCCACTGACTTGCCCGAACCAGACATTCCTGTGATCAGTACAAGTTGAATTTGTGTTGTGGGGTTTGACATGTCAATCATCCTGGATTCCTCAGTTAAATGCGTCCGAGTGGGCTACTGGCGGCGTGTCTGGAGGTGTTGCAGCTTAATCGGGTGCGTAGCGCTCTCACCTAAAGGGTGAACTCCATTGAAATCACAAATATCTCTCACGGTTCGCTCATTTCACAAGCCACATATTGACATTGCGCACTCAATCCCTGATAAATCGTTATGGGCATTCCGAGTAAACTCAAAATGCGTACCTGCACTGTGTTCAACGGTGTTACGCTTATGTGCCTGACTGTT
>CAIXMC010000406.1 GCA_903920405.1 uncultured beta proteobacterium | reverse complement strand
TCCCACTTAGGATATGGTCAACAATAAGTTCCGCATTTGGCCGTCAGAGTTAAAGATGCAATGCTAGGCGCAAATCGCGCAGTGTGGCCCAGCCACATCAGCGATTTGTAACGACGCAGTGCGCCCAAATCTGACGAGCCAAATGGGGAACTTATTACTGACCACATCCTTAGTGAAGATCATAAAAGGTCCACTAAGGAAGCCAGGATAATAAGTTCCGCATTTGGCTCGTCAGATGTGGGCGCAATGCGTCGTTACAAATCGCTGATGTGGCTGGGCCACACTGCGCGATTTGCGCCTAGCATTGCATCTTTAACTCTGACGGCCAAATGCGGAACTTATTGTTGACCATATCCTAAGTGGGAAGCCGATTTATAGGTGTACATGATGCTAGAAACAATGATTCCTCCCTTAAGGCTTTCAGGCCTGGAGCCTTTCACACTGGGCGCTGTCAGTGATGACGCAACACAGGCCCGCTTTGTCAATATTGGCGAGCGAACCAATGTGACGGGTTCTAAAGCCTTTGCGCGAATGATTTTGAATGGCGAATTTGACAAGGCTTTGAGCGTGGCGCGCCAGCAAGTCGAAAACGGCGCACAAATCATCGACATCAACATGGACGAGGCCATGCTCGATAGCGAAGCCGCCATGGTTCGATTTTTGAACCTGATGGCCTCAGAGCCTGATATTTCGCGCGTGCCGGTGATGATTGATTCGAGCAAATGGAGCGTGATTGAAGCCGGTTTGCGCTGTGTGCAAGGCAAACCTGTGGTGAACTCCATCAGCATGAAAGAGGGCGTTGAAAAATTCAAACACCAGGCCAAACTGCTTCGCCGCTACGGAGCTGCTGCCGTGGTGATGGCATTTGACGAACAGGGACAGGCCGATACTTACGATCGCAAAATCAGGATTTGTGAACGGGCGTACCACATTTTGGTGGATGAAGTAGGCTTTCCTGCTGAAGACATTATTTTTGACCCCAACATTTTTGCCATTGCCACTGGCATTGAAGAACACAACAACTACGCGGTCGATTTCATCAACGCCACACGCTGGATCAAGTCTCATTTGCCAGGTGCAAAGGTCAGCGGCGGTGTGAGCAATGTGAGCTTTAGTTTCAGGGGCAATGACCCCGTTCGCGAAGCCATTCACACCGTATTTTTGTACCATGCCATTGCTGCGGGCATGGACATGGGCATTGTGAACGCCGGCATGGTCGGGGTTTATGACGACCTTGATTCAGAGTTGCGCGATCGTGTGGAAGATGTGGTCTTGAACCGCCGCACCGATGCTGCCGAGCGCTTGGTTGAGATTGCCGAAAACGCCAAGGGTTCAGCCAGAGATGACAGCAAAAAACTGCAATGGCGAGGCATCGACGGCCATCCGGTGAGCGTGGAACAACGCTTGAGCCACGCCATGGTGCATGGCATCACCGACTTTATTGTTGAAGATACCGAAGAGGCTTACAGGCAAGTGTTGGCCAAAGGAGGACGCGCACTGCATGTGATTGAGGGTCCGCTCATGGCCGGCATGGGCATGGTGGGTGATTTGTTTGGTCAGGGAAAAATGTTTTTGCCGCAGGTGGTGAAAAGCGCCCGCGTCATGAAACAGGCAGTTGCACATTTGATTGTCTATATTGAAGAAGAAAAACTCCAGGATGAAGCCGCAGGCCGTGATGTGGCGACCAAGGGAAAAATCATCATGGCTACGGTCAAGGGCGATGTGCATGACATTGGCAAAAACATCGTGACCGTGGTGCTGCAATGCAATAACTTCGATGTGATCAATATGGGCGTGATGGTGCCTTGCCATGAAATACTGGCGCGTGCCAAGGCCGAGGGCGCAGACATCATTGGGCTGTCTGGCCTCATCACACCCAGCCTGGAAGAAATGCAGTATGTCGCCTCTGAAATGCAAAAAGACGATGACTTTCGTCTGAAAAAAATCCCTTTGCTCATTGGCGGGGCGACTACCAGCAGGGTGCATACCGCCGTCAAAATTGCACCCCATTACGATGGCCCGGTGGTCTATGTGCCCGATGCCTCGCGAAGCGTAGGGGTGGCGCAAAACCTGTTGTCGGCCAATGCGAGCGCCTACATTGCTGAATTGCAAACAGACTACGAGCAGGTGCGCACCCTGCACGCCAATAAAAAACAGGTTCAGTTGTGGCCATTGACCAAAGCACGCGCCAACAAATGGCAACCCAGCCCCTCTAACGACCGTCCCACCCCGCCCAAATTTATAGGCCGTCGTGTGTTTAAAAACTTTGACTTGAACTGCCTGGTGGACTACATCGACTGGCGGCCATTTTTCCAGACCTGGGATTTGGCGGGGTCATTTCCTGCCATTTTGAATGACCCTACCGTGGGTACAGAGGCATCAAAAGTCTATGCCGATGCCAATGCCATGCTTAAAAAAATCATGGCAGGCCACTGGCTCATCGCCCATGCGGTCGTGGGTTTGTACCCCGCCAACACGGTCAATGACGATGACATCGTGCTCTACACTGACGAAACCCGCAGCACGGTGGCACTCACCTGGTACGGATTGCGCCAGCAAACCCCCAAGGAAGAGATAGATGGCATCATGCGCCCCAGCCGATGTCTGGCCGACTTTGTAGCGCCTGCTATTAAAGATATAGCTACCAACGCAATAGGGACGTGCGTTACAGGCCAAAAAGGCATACAAAATTCAGACTATGTGGGCATCTTCGCACTGACGACGGGACTTGGCATTGAAACGCAAGAATCGCATTTTTTGGCCGCTCATGACGACTACAGCGCCATCATGCTGAAAGCTTTGGCTGACCGTTTGGCCGAAGCCTTTGCAGAATACCTGCACCATCGGGTTCGCACTGACTTATGGGGTTATGCGCCCACCGAAGCCCTGTCCAAACAAGACCTGATAGCCGAAAAATACACCGGCATTCGCCCTGCACCCGGCTACCCCGCCTGCCCCGACCACAGCGTCAAACAAGAAATGTTCAAGCTACTGCAATGCAGCGACATTGGCATGACACTGACCGAAAACATGGCCATGAACCCGGCCGCCAGCATCAGTGGCTTTTATATCAGCCACCCTGAAAGCACTTATTTCAGTGTTGGAAAAATTGGCAACGATCAACTGGAAGATATGGCCAAGCGGCGTGGCCTGGACATCCAGACGTTGCAGCGGTTATTGGCACCAAATTTGTAACGCGATACAACCGTCTCTTCGTGCTTGATCTGGCGTGATCTCAGTTCAAAAAACGCACTCAACGAATGTCCAAATGTCCAAATGTCCAAACCTCATCTGTGATGGGCACTGAGTCTGAACACTTCCACCACTTGCACCAGTTCTTGTGCCTGGGACTTTAGGCTGCTCGCTGCAGCAGCCATTTCCTCAACCAGTGCTGCATTTTGTTGTGTGACTTGATCCATTTGCGTCACGGCTTGGCCTACCTGGCTGACACCCATGCTTTGCTCATGGCTGGCCGCACTGATTTCACCCATGATGTCAGTCACACGGCGAATGCTGCTAACCACCTCGGTCATGGTGGTGCCGGCTTGTCCCACTTGTAGTGTGCCTTTTTCAACCCGTTCAACACTGGCATTGATCAACGATTTGATTTCTTTGGCGGCCTGCGCCGAGCGACCGGCCAGGCTTCGCACTTCGCTGGCCACCACGGCAAAACCTCTGCCTTGCTCACCCGCTCTTGCAGC
>CAIXMC010000405.1 GCA_903920405.1 uncultured beta proteobacterium | reverse complement strand
GTAGAAGCGCATGACTTGCGTGTCGTACTGCTTCTGTTTTTGAGTTTTTTTTGCATGAAACGAATAGTAACAAACGCCGGCAGATGACTTCATCTGAATCAGCTTGCGACTCCATCTCTGTCCCGCCTTAAGTGGGAAGCCACTTCAAGACTTACATTTTCCCGCTGCTATTCCTCAAGCGTATTTGTGATGTTTGGGATGAAGAGTACCAGGAGATTGTTAACGACACTGGTGATGAACAGTTGGCATGGTTCCCCGAATCGCATCGCTTCCAGATCCCTGAAAACTGCCACTGGAACGACGTTCGCACGAAGGCGACCAATGTAGGTACTGCCCTGCAATACGCCATGCGAGGGATCGAACAAGCCAACCCTGACTCGCTCTATGGCGTCTTTGGTGATGCCCAGTGGTCAAACAAAGACCGACTGTCTGATCCCCTGCTCAAGGATATGATCGAGCACTTTTCCAAGCTGTCGTTCGGCAACCAGAACGTCAATTCCGACCTGCTCGGTGATGCCTACGAGTATTTGATCAAAAAATTTGCCGATGCCACCAACAAAAAAGCAGGAGAGTTTTACACGCCTCGGAGTGTGGTGCGGCTGATGATCGAGATACTCGACCCGCGTGAGGGTGAGACCATCTACGACCCGGCCTGCGGTACCGGCGGCATGTTGCTCGCTGCCGTTCAGCACGTGAAAGACACCCATGGTAATGTCAAACGACTGTGGGGCAAGCTCTTTGGCCAGGAGAAAAACCTCACCACCTCGTCCATCGCGCGGATGAACTTGTTCCTGCATGGCATTGAGGATTTTCAGATCGTGCGCGGCGATACCCTGCGCAACCCGGCGTTTTTCGATGGTGACCGCCTGGCCAATTTCGACTGCGTGATCGCCAATCCACCGTTCTCACTGGAAAAGTGGGGTGAAGAGCAGTGGGTCAATGACCCATTCGGCCGCAACTTCGCCGGTCTGCCGCCCTCCAGTTCTGGCGACTTTGCCTGGGTGCAGCACATGGTCAGGTCAATGGCCGAGGTCAAAGGGCGCATGGCAGTTGTGTTGCCACAGGGTGCCTTGTTTCGTAAGGGCGCTGAGGGCGCGATTCGTCAGAAACTGTTGGAGATGGATTTGATTGAAGCCGTCATTGGCCTGGCACCCAACCTGTTCTACGGCACCGGTCTGGCTGCTTGCATCTTGGTGCTGCGCAAGAAAAAATCCGTCAAACGGCGCAAGAAAATCATGATTGCCGATGCATCCCGCCTGTTCCGGCGTGGCCGTGCGCAGAATTATCTGGAACCAGAACACGCGCTGGAGATTCAGCACTGGTTTGAAAGATTCGAAGATGTGCAAGATGCCGTGCGCATCGTCAACTTGGACGACGTCAAGTCCGAGGACTGGACGCTCAACATTTCTCGCTACGTTTTGCCACCATTACAAAAAGACATCCCGCCATTACCTGAGGCAATTTCAGCGTTCAAAGGCGCGCTGATCCGATGCCGCGAAGCCGAAACCCGGCTGGCCACGGTAATGGCAGAAGGAGGTTGGCTGTAATGACGACGAAATACTGGTGTAGCGCATGCGGTAAGAAAGAATCCGTGCGTATTGTGTTTGGCTTTGTAGGCTCTGACGCAGGCAATGTGGCACAACGCGGTGAAATCTGGTTAGGGGGATGTTGCGTGCCGCTACCTGGTGAGGAGCGAGGAACACATTGCTTGTCTTGCGGTCATGAAGACGAAATCAAATACAAAACCAAAGTCGCCTTACCCAAGCGTATCACCCAACAAGAACTTGAAAGCTACCTCTGGGGTGCCGCCGTGCTGCTGCGCGGCCTCATTGACGCTGGCGACTACAAGCAATTCATTTTTCCGCTGCTCTTTTACAAACGTGTTGCTGATGTCTGGGAAGAAGAGTACCAAGCTGCTGTGGCTGACACGGGCGGCGACTTGTCCTATGCAAAGTTTTCGGAAAACCATCGCTTTCAGATCCCGGATGGTGCTCACTGGAGCGATGTGCGCCAGACACCGAAAAACGTAGGTGCTGCCATTCAACGCGCCATGCGTGCCATCGAATCGGCCAACCCCGATATGCTGGATGGCATCTTTGGTGACGCACCGTGGACGAACCGTGAACGCCTGCCTGATGAGACTTTGAAAGACCTGGTCGAGCATTTTTCGACCCAGACGCTGTCCGTTGCCTACGTTCCCGAAGATGAATTGGGCAACGCCTACGAGTATCTGATCAAGAAGTTTGCAGACGACTCCGGTCATACTGCTGCCGAGTTTTACACCAACCGCACCGTTGTTCACCTGATGACGCAACTGCTTAGCCCCCAGCCAGAAGAGTCGATTTATGACCCCACCTGTGGCACCGGCGGCATGCTGATTTCCGCGTTGGACGAGGTCAAACGTTCTGGTGGCGAGTACCGTACGCTCAAGCTCTATGGGCAAGAGCGCAACCTGATCACCTCCAGTATTGCGCGGATGAACCTGTTTTTGCATGGTGTGGAAGACTTCGCCATCATCCGGGGCGACACGCTGGCAGACCCGCGGCACATTGAAGGTGACCTGCTTCGGCAGTTCGATGTCATCCTGGCCAATCCACCCTATTCCATCAAACAGTGGGATCGCGAAGCATGGGTGCAAGACAAATGGGGGCGCAACTTCTTCGGAACACCGCCACAAGGCCGGGCTGACTATGCATTTTGGCAACACATTCTGGCCAGTCTGACGTCCAAGGGGCGCTGCGCAGTGCTCTGGCCACACGGGGTTTTGTTTCGCAATGAAGAACAGACCATGCGAGCCAAGATGATTGAGCAGGACTGGGTCGAGGCTGTCATTGGTCTGGGGCCAAACCTGTTCT
>CAIXMC010000404.1 GCA_903920405.1 uncultured beta proteobacterium | reverse complement strand
GGTTAGGTATGCACCACTTATTATTACTCCCAAAAATCACGGCGTCTTGTCAAAAAATCAATCAGTTGCGATGTGTTTTTGGAGCAACAATAAGTGGGACATCCCTAACCTCCTCATTGTTCCAACGTCGCAATCCCTCAGGGCCGCGCAAGGCTTCCACCGACCATGTGCGTTGCGGATTGAATGGATCGATGACTCGGCTATCTACGACGGTTGCACCCTTTTTGTCTTTGTAGAACTTGAGTTCGGCATCTGAGACAACGGCAATTTCTGGTTGGAGACGATCTGAACCTGGAACGCGCTGCCAGCGGGCAACCACCTTGGATTTTTCGCCCACCAGCCAACTGGGTGCCAGCGGAATGAAGTAATCACAACCCTCGGGCTTGACCTCCACACAGTACAGGTAAGGATGTGGTCAGTAATAAGTTCCCCATTTGGCCGTCAGAGTTGGGATGCAATGCTAGGCGCAAATCGTGCGGTGTGGCCATGCCACATAAGCGATTTGTAACGACGCAGTGCGCCCGAATCTGACGGCCAAATGGGGAACTTATTACTGACCACATCCTAAGCGTCGGCGCGTTCACCCTGAGCGTTGTGCTCAATGCCCCAGTCCGTAACCTGCCGGTCAGCGGTTGCCAGTACTTCTGCCTGTACACGCATCACTTCCTCTTGCACGTCTTGACCGCCGCCAAGTAAATTCAGGCTGGCCCAAGTCAGCAGACCGGCCACGGGGTTCAGGTCAGAACCAAAAGCCTCGCACCCCATGCGCGCTGCCTCGAATGGTATGGAACCACCCCCACAAAAGCTGTCTCCTACACGCGGGGTATGGCCAAAGGTTCGTTGCCCCAGTTGCCTGACCAATTCAGACAAACACGTGGCCGTGGTGCCCAAATGGGCGTTAATGGCTTCCCACGCCGTGGCGGTGGGGCCTTCAATGTTCTCGGGACGTTCGCAATCGGTCAAACGCTGGGCGTAAGGCAAGGCATCAAAGGCCGTTCGGTTGGTCATGCGCTGCGCCGCGGGTTTGCAGCGCTGCCAGGTGCCCTCATCATCCATGGTCAGAATTTTGAGAAAGATGTCGCGGTCTTTTTTGGCATCGTTGGATGCCGGCATCAACATACCCACAATGGCCGCCCTCACCAAAATCAAAGGCTTGCGCCCCCACCATTTGCCAAGATGGGTGAGCGTCTGCCCGTTGTTGGCCTTGCGCTCTTTGTAAGACTCCGCCGACAGTCGGGCAATGGGGAACTGGGTTTCAATGAAGGAGGGCATGGTTGTAGAGCCTGCAGGCTGGAGGTGGGCTGGATGTGACAAATGTTATCAAAAACAATAGCGGCTTATGCAGTATGGACGAGCGTTAGAGGCCAATTTGGCATAAAAATTAAGTGGCTGAAACCCAGTTATTCAGTTGCGAGTTTGGCACCTTTCTTTGTTCCCACGCTCCAGCGTGGGAACAAAGTAGCCGTTCATCAAAATCAATGCCCCGCAGCGACGTGGTGTCGCGCTCAGTTTCCAGCGGCTCCGGCATGATCAGCAGATAACTGGCCAGGTTAGGCATGTCCAGCGGGTAAAGACGCGCACCATCGGCCACCGGCACAATCATCGTGCAGGGCTGGCCGTGACAGCTCACCAAGGTGGGGCGGCCCTTCTCGGCGGCGGCCACCAGCGCAGAAAAACTGGCCTTTGCTTCACGAATTTGCATTGTTTTCATTGCGATGCTCCATGTGACGACATAAGGTCATTTTAGGCAAATCAGATGTGTGAATAGGTAGGCAACATGTCAAAAACAATAGCTGCCAACGCAGTATGGACGGGCGTTAGAGGCCAATTTGGCATATCAATTAAGGCCACGGCAACAGATCATGGCACCGTCGGTGTGAGGTGCAAAAAATTCAATCTGTCAAAGCGTTGAAAGTCAGAATCAAAAGACACCAACCGGCAGTTGCTGGCCATGGCAAAAGCGGCCAGGTAGGCATCCGTCCAGAGGCGATGCACAAAACCGGGGGTGCAGGTGAGGGCACAGTAGAGATTGTCAATTCCTGATGGCTCAGGCAGCCAATGGATGATGGGGAGCGACAAAAACTGCCGGTAGATGATCCATGCTTCGTGCGGACTTAATGGGTTTGACAGCGCTTTGGCTTGTGTGGACAGGCGCAGAAAACCGTTGGCAGTGATACGACAAAAGGCTCGGCTTTGCACCGAAGTGTCTGCCCAGTAGTGGCTGGCAACCGCATGGTGGACGTGGCGTTTATCAATCAACGCCAGCCAGACGTTGATGTCGGGTAGATCCATCACTTTGACACATCGGGTTGTTGTAGCACCCTTTGGTATTGCGCCATGTCTTCTTCATCCAAAATGGCATAGAGCTGTGCGTTGGTCAAATAGGGGGTGACGGTGCCATCGGCCTCGCGTGCGATCGGAATCGGGTAAGACTCCAACCGCTCAATTGCCACGGGCAATGTGTTGGGTTGCTGCTCTGGCACGGGTGCTGTTACTGTTACTGTTACAGAAGTCAGTCCGCGCTGAATCAACTGGGTCACCAACTCTTTGAGTTTGAGACCGCTGAGCGCTGCCTGGGCTTTGAGCTGCCGG
>CAIXMC010000403.1 GCA_903920405.1 uncultured beta proteobacterium | reverse complement strand
TCGAGTGGAGCCGCGAGCAGTCAAGCGGCGACCAAAAGGTCATGTGTTTTTAACGCAACCGCGAGCCGTACTCAAGGCGCAATTACAAGCGCAGCGGGATCTCAAAATGGCAGATGTTTTTGCTTAAAGTAGTGCCATTGGCCTCTAGCCCTTGCCTATCAAGCGTTAGCAGCTATATAATAAATAGCAATTACCAGATGCCGAATGATGGATTGATTTGCCCATGTCGGTGTTTGTGTGCAACACATTCGCCAACATTGCCCTATTTGCAAGGACGATTCTCTTAAGCATGCTCCGCCTTGTTAAGGCTAAAACTTACTTTCAAATCGTTCATCCAGGAGGGCTGAATCAACTCGTCGTGCTGTAATCGTCCGACGACGATGCCAGGATGAATGCCAATGTGCTGGGCAAACTCAGTCACGGCCACTCTGGTTTTCAAGCCAGCAAGATGCGCAGCTTGTTGGCGGGGAATGAGGTAGTCGCCTGCCCATTGGTTAGCCTCCGCTTCTTTGGGGTCGTCTGTATGGCCAGTGTTGGGGTCATCCAAAAAAACCGACTTTTTTTCTGCTTGACTGTTGGCATGCAACAGAATGTGCGCGGCTTCATGAAAAAAGGTAAACCAAAATTTGTCATTGGTTTTTCCATATAAAGACAACTGAATCAGCGGGCGGGTGGGGCTAAGCCAGCGTGCCACCCCACTCACATGCGCACCAGGAATGGCTGCAACTAGCACAAAGGCCACACCCACCTCATGCAGCAATGCACGCATACGAGGCTCGAAAACGACAGGAGACTCGCCAGTCAACGAATGAATCGTCTTCAGTGCTTTTTCAAATTTGGCTTTATCGTACTTGGGGATATCGACTTCTTCAGCGCGTTGTTCACCCAAGCGTAGCCATGCAGAAATGGCACCCACATTGCTCTGATCTTGCCGACTGCGACGATAGGCTACTTCCATGGCTCCGTAGTGCTTCCGCCATTCATCCGGACTGGCCACACCAAAAAACTGTAGGCAAGCATTCACCAATCCTGATTTATTTTTGCCAATGATGCGGGTTTGATCCAGGATGCCTGCACCCATCATGGCCTTTAACGGAAACAGGTCAAGCCAGTCTGCCCATTTTGCATGAGTAAGTTCGGCTTCAAGTCGCGCACAGTGTTCGCGATATTTGGCCTCACGGGTCAGCCAGAAACCAACATTGCTGCCAAGAACGCGCTCTAGCCTCATGGCAGTTTCAGCGGAGAGCGGTACCTTGCCATTGATCAATTGGCTGACATGCTTTTCGCTGTAACCTATGCGCGTGGCCAATTCGGATTGGTTCCAGTTGCGATCTTCAATGATGTCAAGAATGGTGTCGCCGGGCGGCGAAACCCAGTCCGGGGTGTAAGAAGCGTTCAAATCAGTCATGATAATCCCCAATGAATTCAATACAAACGATGGTGACTTGAGCCCAGTCCATGCTGCCATCCTCGTGGCGTGGGATGGGGTCGTTGGCGGCTTGGAATACCAACCGATGTCCGCTTGCCAAGTCCAGAGCAAACTGGCCTAACCTGTCACCTTTCAATGGATGAGGGTTGCCAGCGATCAAGTCAGATACGCGCTCGGCAGCTTCCAAATCTCCGAGCCTGGAACGTAACTTCCGAGCACACTGTGGCCCTAATTTTTTGACAGCCACGGCCTGTTTTTCGCATAGCTCGCGCACTTTCTTGTCCTTAAAGTTGATCTTCAAGAAGCCTCACATTTTATGATAAATTTTACCTGATAGGTAAATAATTATTTGAAATTAGTGCTGTCTGACCGTGAGGCTGTCAAGCGTCTCAAGCAATCTGTCCATGCGTTGCCAAAAGACGATACCGTCTGCTTGCCATTGGCTCCATGCGTCAGCCAAGGCGACTGGTGCATCAGCGCCCTTGGCACCGGCTTTGGTGGTATGGCGCTTGACGTAAAGCGGAAGAGAAAGATTGCCAGCATTGGCATTGATCTCGGCAAACGTTGCCACTTTGGCAAAACCGGGTACATCGGCAAAGGTCTTGAAGGTGTCCAGAATGTGCTGCTGGTGCTCCGGCTTCAAAAAGCTTTGCGCTCGCTCACGGGCGACTTCGTTCACTGCATCAATGAACATGACCGTGCCTTTGCGCTTGGCGGGCTTTTTGCGGTTGCAGACAACCACGCATGACTCCATTGGGGAGTTGTAGAACAGGTTTGGCCCCAGACCAATGACAGCCTCGACCCAGTCCTGCTCAATCATCTTGGCTCGCATGGTCTGTTCTTCATTGCGAAACAAAACCCCATGTGGCCAGAGCACTGCGCAGCGCCCCTTGGGCGTCAGGCTGGCCAGAATGTGTTGCCAAAATGCATAGTCAGCCCGGCCTTGTGGCGGTGTTCCGAAGAAGTTGCGCCCCCATTTGTCTTGCACCCACGCTTCACGATCCCACTGTTTGATGGAATAGGGTGGATTGGCCAGGATGACATCGAACTGCCGAAGCCGGTCACCTTCGATGTGCCGTGGGTCTGCCAGCGTGTCGCCCCGGATGATGGCGAAGTCTTCCACACCATGCAGAAACAGGTTCATCCGCGCAATACTGGAGGTGATCAGGTTGCGCTCTTGCCCATAGAGCTTGAGCGTACGGTACTCGCCACCAGAACGTTTGACCTCGTCCAACGC
>CAIXMC010000402.1 GCA_903920405.1 uncultured beta proteobacterium | reverse complement strand
CTTTCAGTGAGCTGCCACGCCAATCAATGGATTTTGTCATAAATGTATAAATAAGTGTACATCATTTATTTTCCTCAAAGAACGCCCATGCCGTGCGGTAGTCGTCTTCACGGCTGGCGCGTTCAAACGGGGACTTGAAAGTACGGGTGATCTGGCGGGGGCCGCCGGGCAGGGTGTCGTCTGTCACTTCCATGGTGACCACGGTGCCATCGGGCACCAGCCATTGGCCGTCTTTGTAAAGGTCTTCCCAGCCGTGGTTGCCGGGGCGCACTTTGCCGTCGGGGGTGGTGATTTTGGTTTTGGGGCTGGTGCGACTGCCTTTGCGGGGGAGTCCGACACCGACAAGTCCTTTGCTGTTGGTGAAGACGATGCGCCCTGTGATGTCATACCAGGTGCCCTTCTCGTAGCCCTGCATCACCGGGAACTGAACGCGGTAGATCAGCAGCAGCTCATCGAGCGTGAGCCCCAACGCCTGGGCGATCAGCACGTCGATTTCGACCAGTGCCATTCGGCGGGCGTAGTCTGACCGCAAGGCGCAATCACGCGTCCAGTCGCTGGTCAGGTTTTGCCAGAAGTCCTGCGGCAGGCGCGGGTTGTCGGGCTGGCTCCAGCTTTGGTCGGTAAAGGCGAGGTCGTAGACTTCTTCCCATAGCGGGGCGTAGTGAGTGGTTGGGCAGTTTAGGGTGAGATAACGGCTGGACAAAGCGGGCAGCAGGTCAAAACGTGGCAGTTGCAGCCACGTACCGTGTAGATTGCTGCGCCCCATTGATTTGATGTACCAGTCAGCTACCAATGAGCTACTCATGCAACCTGCAGACAGCAAGTCAGCGGTGTACTGGAAAACTGTGGACTGCACTCCGTTGATATGGGCTGTGCCAGGCGGAATGAGCGCGCCGGTAAGGGTGCGTTCTGAAGCCGAGCCAATCATGGCGCGAAATGCTAACCTGAAATACTCCGTCACCGGCTTTGCCACCGTTTCCCCCTCATCCACCCAACTGACCCGTGGCGTTCGTCGCAGGTATTCGGCACGATCAGACATCGGGCAGTAATTGGTTCTCGGCAGGTAATCATCCGGCAGGGTTTGCAGGTCAGGCTTTTCGTAAGCGCGATGCGTGTTGCAAACCCGCATGGGTGTCTGATGGAACGGATTGGCCACAAAGAAATGTGGGCCTGACAGCACCCAATCCTCTGGCGTTGCAGCAAAGCCATGGTCGGTGTTTGGGCGACGGAAAATGGTGCCATCTTGCTGCGCATAGGTTTCGTCAAACATGACTGTAGAAAAATAACTATCGCCGACATCGGCCAGCCGTTTGGGGTAGGCCGCCAGTTTGGCCAGCACACTACTCAGTGCGCCAGCGTGCAGTGCGGGCAAACGTGCGCGGCGTGGTGGTGTGCCGGGTTCATCGTAGAGCTGTGCAAAGGTGGTCAATGCAGCTTCATCTATACGCACAATGCGGTCACGGTGACCGGCTGTGTTCCACTCGTCTTTGTCATTCTTTAAGCCATCTGGTAAACCCTGACCATCATGGCGGTAACAATCATCAATGGTTTGCGGTGTGTAGATGTTCGTTACCAAATCGAAGAGTGGTTGATCTCGCACTGGACCAAAAACATTCACACCAAATTTGTTACGGTTACCAATTGGAAATAACTTGAACTCGTTTTGAAACTGAAAATGCCTCCTAAGCCGTGCATAAATGGCCTCGCGCAAATTGCCACCTGTCGGATCATCATACGGCCCTTCAGGGTGAAGCAAGGCACTCACACCTTGTGGGCTGGCAAGCCGCCACACCAGCGGCATAAAGCATTTGTACAGATTGGCCTTCATACCCTGTAGCAGCGGGTAATTTTGTACTGCATTTAAAAAATTCTGAGTGCCTTCTGCCTCTTGCAGTTCATCCGTCCACGCGGTTTGCAGACCGGCAAAGTCTTTGAAAGCCTCCGTTCTCAGCTTGGTCAAATCACTGGCGCTGATTTTGCGCACAGCAAACACGGGGTTGCGCTCACCCAGAATGCCGGCTTCGTTCCACTCGATCTTCAACCAAGGCGGGTTACCCAAAATCAAATCGAATCCGCCATGCCCAAGCAAAATGTCAGCAAAGCACAAGTCCCAATGCAAAAACCGGCGGGCCTCGGCCACGGCTTCGACCTGCGCAATGCGGGCAAAGTGGGTGCGCAGTTTGCTGATGCGCAGTTGCCCCAGCTTGTCGTGCAACGGGGCGGGGGATTTTGGTGGGTTGACATCGCACAAAGACAGTTGCGTCTCAAACCCCTCCAAGGCAGTATGGACTTCACCAAAGACAAGATGGCCAGTCTTTTGCTCGGGCTGCGGTTCACAAAACACCAGATCCAAGCTGTTTTGCGGACTGACATCCACAATGTTGCCTTCAAGAATGGCCCCCACTTCCATCCACCAGGCTTCTCGGCTGGGCAGGGTAGCGCTACTGCGTATGGGCCAAAACCACAGGGCGCACCAGTAATCCATCACCAGCTTGAGCCGTCTGAATGGCGTGGCTAAATCACCATCGGCATTCAGAAGTCCTTCGCGGCGGATGGCTTCTTTTTGCGTGCGGGTGATGCTATTGCTTTCATAGCTGCTAACGCCCGTCCCTGTAGGGCTAGAGGCCAATTTGTCATAAGGCCAAACGGCCAAATCGTCTTCGGTACGCTCGCGGTCTCGCGCCAAGGCGGCAGTGTGTTCTGCCCATAACTCATCAATGCACAGGCTGAGCTGCTGCAAGCGTCCCACTTCATACGATTCCAGCGGTTTGTTGAACTCTTTGCGCCACTCTGCCAGGCGTTTGAAATCGTCAGGGTAGAGCGCTTTGGCTGCCTTGTCTGTGAAGTTGGCCATGCCGGGGTCGGGCAGTAAAAAGTGCCAGATTTCATCGGGCTGGCGAGGGCTGGCCCGGCTGCAATCACGCGGCGGCTCTTCATGCCAGGCGGGTTTGGCCCCGCGTTTCAAGCCGCCCGGGCGATAAACCTGATGGCGTGCGCCAATCAGGCTGTTGCCAGAAAACAGTTGATAGCCAAACCAGGGCACCCTCGCTGGCAAAGGCTGACCGGTGTCGTCGGTTTCGCCATAAATGGCGTTCAACCACAGCGAAACCTCGGCCAGTTCCACGGCCACAGGGTTCAAATCGACACCATAGACGTTGCGGTCGGCCATGTACATGCGCACTTTTTGCAGCTCTTGCGGATAGCGCTCATGGGGGATGCGTCGTTTTTGCTCGGCCTGTTTGCGCTCCAGATAGCTCTCGGCGAGTTGGTTGACGGCTTCGTTTAAAAACGCGGCGCTGCCCATGGCAGGCTCGCAGACGGTCAGGGTCAGGATGTCATCGGCGCATTGGACGCGGTCGCTGTTCAACAACTCTTTGAGCGCGTACTTGACCAGGCAGCGGGTGAGCACTTGGGGGGTGTAGTAACTGGCACTCTTTTGCCGGTCGCGCCCGGCTAAGCGATAGACAAAGCTGCCTCTGGGGTGAACACGCAGCTTCTGCTGGCCGTTTTCGTTTTGGTCATAGACGCGTTCCTTTTCGGCATAGTCGCCCAGTCGGCTGGCCGGAACGAACCAGGCATTTTCAAGCAAATTATGGCTGTAACCCGCGCCAGTACTGCGTAAGCTGCTATTGTTTTTAGAGTTTTCTGGGGTGTCTGAATCGCTGTCTTCGGGGTCACTGTTGTCTGGCTCGCTTTCTTTTTGGGGTGCGCTTTGCACTTCGTAAAGGTCTTCGCTGGCAAAAAAGCCACGGTAGCTCAGCAGGGCTTCATAGACGGCACCCAACTGGTTGATGGAGAGCAATTGGTAACTGACCCGCCCCTTGTGTCGGCCACCCGCTAAAGACATCAGTTTGATGACGCGCTGCCAGACGTGGTTGGGGAAGTGAACAGCACCCAGCATGGGCGTTGCAGCAGTGTCAAAGAGCTTGCTGTCAAGCGGTGCCAGGGTGAAAGCCTCTTTGACGCTGCCAGCAGTCAGGCTGGATTGAGACGCAGCGCCGCAGCCCTGTCCAATCAATGAAAAAAGCCGGCGCAGCGTGGCATCAAAAAATTGGCCATCGCGGGCGGTGGATGTGTTCAGTTGAACCATCTCCAGGTCACGCAGGGACTCCAGACTGTAGCCTTTGGCGTAGGTTTCGCTCAATTGAATCGGCACATACCCCAGCTCCGGGCGCGCTTCAATGTAGAACATGAACAGCAGGCGATAGACCAGACGCAGGCATTCCAGACTCAGGTCTGCGGCATCGAGTTGATCCTTGCCGCTGAAAAAACCCTTTTTGGCATGGACGGCTTGCAAGCGCAACTGGCAAGCGGCTTCGTTACCCAAAATCTCAATGGCTTCGCGCAGTGCAAATTTCAGGTCTTCGCTGACACCAAACGCGTGTTTGTGGGCGTTTTCATCCAAGCCATCGAGCAAACTGGCCCCTTGCTGCGGCGCCAGACTGTCGTGGTGCAACAAGGCTGCTGCCGCCTGAAGGGTGTAGGTTTCCTTTCGGTCAAGAATCTCTCTCCAGTCAAATCGAAGCAGCCGGTTGTTAGGCCACTTGTAGCGGTCGAGCAGCAGCCATTCCCGCAAACCCACCAAAATGACGTAGCGCGGAGGGTGATCGGCGCCAAAAAACGCTTCTGAAACCATCTCAAGCCAGGTCAGTTTTTTGAAACCGTTGGGAATTTCCAGGCCGTCGTAATGCGCAGCAGTGAGCTGGTGATCCAGAGGGTCATCGTCCTCGTGGCCCGGTTGGTAAGCGGGGACGATCAACAGCGTGGGGGCCGCGTGCGCAGGCCCATAAGCCGCCCATACTGGCACAGGCAAGCCGGCTTCCAGTTCAATTTGCCGAGGTTGGAGTGGGTAGCCCAGTGCATCGAGCAAAGGGGCATGCAGTTGCCAGTGGCTTTGCAAACGCTCGCCCTCATCTTGAAGACGGTCATGCGCGGCCAAAGCAGCAAACCATTTGCCACCCAAACCGCCCAGGCGCTTGTGGGGTGCGCGGGCTGCGGCCTTGTGGGCGTCGCTGGCCTGGGCTGCGGCGTCTTCGGTGGCCTGCCAGCTCTCGATCAGCGATTTGATGTCGCCCTTGAAGACTTCAGCCAGGTAGTGGTGGCCATAAAACTCGTTTTCGTTGGCAATGCCAGCGAAACTTTGAACAGTTTGGGCAGTGGACATGGTTTTTTTTAGTGGGCAGTGGGCAGTGGGCAGTGGGCAGTGGGCAGTGGGCAGTGGGCAGTGGGCAGT
>CAIXMC010000401.1 GCA_903920405.1 uncultured beta proteobacterium | reverse complement strand
TGACACTTTAACCTGAAATCGATGGCTTTCAACTCCAAAATACGATTTTTCAGTTGCTTGGCAACCTGATTAAACATGCCGAAACCGAATTTTGCGAAAACTACTCGCACAGAATTGCATTTTTGAATCGTACAGGTCGTTATTTTGGCCAATCTTGTCCAATCTAGTCGGGGATGACGGGAGAAGTGCCGTTTGTCTAAAGTTGAGTTAAATGGATACGCCGAGAATAACTCCACATCACTTTGAAACACACCCGGTCATCCACCACGTCGCAGGCGGGAAAGAACCTGCACATAGCTTTCATACTTTTTACTAGCGGGATTAAGCAAACGAAGGCGATCCAACAACTCTGTGACTTCTGCAGCCAAAGTTTCCTTGTAACCTTCCTTGCTCATCTGAGCAATCAAAAGACCGCACAAATTCACAATCATGACCTCACTGTTGGGCAACTGTTTGACTGCCGTTCTCAGTAACTTCAGACCCTGTTGAAAATCGCCCTGCTTGGCAAACATCACGCCTTGGTTATTAATATCGATGACTTCCTGACGTGAAGTCATGATCAAGGCTTGACCTTCAGCAACCAAATCTTCGCTTGCAAAAACTGCCTCAATCTGCCGGGAAATATCCGCGTTCTCGTGGTTGTTTTTGATGAGATCGCCCAACAGGCGGCAGGCTTTGTCCTTTTGCCCCAGCTTCAGGTGTGACTTGGCAACTTCCAGCAACAATTCTGTGCTCACATTGCTTCCCAATTGGTCCATCAATCGTTCAGCCACTTCCATAGCCGCTTGTGCCATGTCCGTTTTGCCCATGTTTTGATAGACACGGCACTCAGAAGTAGCCGTTTGCAGTGCCGCTGAAGGGTTTAATCTGAAATCCACCTTGCTGCGTTTGAGTACCTTCAAAGCTTCCAACGGCTCATTTTTGTCACAAAGAACTTCTGCCAGCCTGGCATAAATCGCAGGATTTTTATGGGCAGAAAATTCACTGATCTGAATGGTTTTTTCAAAGGCAGCCTGCGCTATATCCAATGCACCATTTTTAAAAGCAGTATCCCCCAGAGATTTTTGCCTTAAAGGTGAATTGGGTGATAACTTGACAGCATCCATCAATACTTGCTGTGCCTGAGCCGTATAACCCATTGCATCATAAGTTTTGGCCAGCCAATCTGCTGACTCAATATACATGGGGTTATCAGTCAGAACCTGCCCAAAAAAGATAGCTGCACCCTCATAATCACGGGTATGAAAAAGTATTTTGCCCAAACCAGTTTTAGCCCACGCTACATTGCGCTGTGACAAAACTGACTCAAACAGGGATTTAGCCGCTGCGTACTCACCTAAAGTCAGCAACAAATCACTCTTGATGCGCAGAATCTCTTGTGGATTAACCACTTGATTTTTTAATAACTGATCACAATGCCCAACGGCAGCACCAAAATCCTGTGTACGGATGGCAGATTCAATCTCTCCAAGCGATTGCTTGCGTGCCATCAATTTTTCAAGGCGGTTTTGCAACAATACTTGGTTGATGGGCTTGAGCAAATAATCATCTGGCCTGGTTTCTGCTGCGCCCATCACCATATCTGCGGTTTTCTCGGCAGTCACCATAACCCAAATGGTTGACACTCCAATCAAATTTCGCAGCTTGGCTTCTTCCAAAACCTGCTGCCCATTAGCACCCGCACCCAAATTAAAATCACAAACCACAATATCATACTTACTGGAATTCAAGCGGCTGATAGCTTCCTTACCATTGCTGGCGGTATCAATGTGCGACACGCCCATCGACTTCACAAAGTCGCGCAACATGGTGCGCATGCCTTGAAAGTCATCAATAATCAGCGTATTAGCTTGTTTGAGAGAGACTGACATCAAGTTCTTTCAAAATGCGCCATGCTTTGTTGCACAGGCAAGAACGGCAAGGTGATGCACCTGACATGAAAAAAATCCATCGATTTTCAGGCTACAAGTCATGGCAGTTTGACCACAAAACAGCCCCCGCCATAAGCGCCTCCATTTTCAATGGTCAATGCACCACATTGACCATTATTTTTGTGCAATTTAGCCACTTGTGACGAAAAATAAAAACCCAGCCCCGTACTTCCACTGAGAAAATTAATACTTTTATTAACGGTTAACCCTTCTCTGTTCAACATATTATCTGGATAACCATGGCCATTATCCTCAACCCTTAATGACAAAAAGCCATCGGTTATGCAGGCAGCAATGCGAATTTTGTCCTGTGTGTAATTAAATGCGTTGTTCACTGCATTAAGTAAAACACCTGTGATCAAATCACGATCAAAATACCAGTAACAATCAAGTTCACAATGAACATCCACACTGATTCCCGTCAAATCAAGCATGGATCGAGTTTGCATCAGAGCCTCGTTGATCACATCAGACACAGATTGTTCAGTAATATCAAGAGGGTAAATGGCTTTGCCAAATTTGTAAAGACTCAAGAGTTGAATGAGATTGGCATTCATGCGATGTGCTTGCGCAATGACCCCTACCAAACTATTGAACGCATCCAGGTCAGAGCATGCATGGGCATCAATGGCCATTTTTTCCAACGCATTGACCTGAATATTCACCGAATTTTTCATATCGTGAATAGACGATGCAATCAAGTCGGTAAAGCTGATTTCTTCGATGGACATGACGCACAGGCCTGGGGTTTCCAGGAAAATATTGGATAGAGCATGATTTTAACTACAGTTTTGGCATTCAAAAATTTAACATAAATAAATGATTTATAATCAATAACATATCTTTTAAACAGGTCAAATTATTTGCTTTGCAAACAACCGCTCACCAAGAGTCAAAGCCGGGTGTGATTCAAAGTGATGTGGAGCAGCCAACTTGGCCGCATACAAAGAGACGAGTTTGGCGAATGTGTTCGCCTATTTTTACTATCAAAAAAATAGCTAACTACGCAAGCAGGACGGGCGCTAGAGGCCAATTTGTTATACCAAAAAACTCACTCAAGTTTGTGCAGCTTGACAAGGGAACATTGCCGCCTCCACATCACTTTGAAACGCACCCCAATCACT
>CAIXMC010000400.1 GCA_903920405.1 uncultured beta proteobacterium | reverse complement strand
TGCAAGGAGGAACAACACCCCCAGACGTGTCGCCAGTAGCTCAATCGGGTGCGTAGCGCTCTCACCCAAAGGGTGAACTCCATCGAAGTCACAAATATCAATTTTCATAACGGTTTAGTGAAGATAATAAGCGGTCAACTGAGGAATCTAGGTTTAATGTATCGTCCTTGGGCTGTCGCAAAGCTCATCGAGCAACAAATCATCAGGCTCATCATTCAGACTCCAATAGACCATCAAAATGATCAGTTTTAAGTCTTGCAGGCTAAGCAGGGCAGCAGGTGTTGCCGTCACACGGTCAAGAACGAGTTCAAGTTTGGCATCCGACAGTTTTCCGATAGACTGCAAAAAGCACAGGTAAGCCCAGTTGTCAGTGCCTAGGCGTTTTTGCTCCCACGATGCCAAAATCCGCATGCTTCGTGCGGTGCGATCAGGCACAACAGGGTGTTCAACCAGTTGATGTGCCTGAGTTTTTAAGTCTTGCAGCCACAGCAATGCGCGTTCTATGACATGCTGGTCAAAATGCAGGGAAAAAAGCTGGCGCTGTAGTGCTGGCAAGGTCACCACACTGTTGGCATGGACATAATTTTCAAAGACGTAGGCGAGAATTTCAAACATGGCATTACTGTACAAACACGCAAAAACTTCAAAAGCCAAAATAGACACTCAAAGCAGACGTGTATCGCGGCTACAAGCCAAACGTTGAAATAGTCCGCCTGGCAGTCTTGCCAGTTCACCTCCCATTTCAAGCGTCATCAGCACCGCTTGCAGTTGAGCGGTCTCAAGCCCTGTTCTGGCCTGAAGGGCATCGAGTCCCACGGGGTCAAAACCGAGTGCTTCACGAATCATGTGTTCCTGGTCAAAAAGGCCTGTAACGCTTGATGGACGTGCCTCTGTAGCTACTGTTGTCATAGCAATGCTTTGAATATCGGAAAACTCATCTAGCACATCCTGGACGGATTCGACCAGCTTTGCGCCTTGCTTGATAAGGGCATGGCATCCACGCGATTGGGTGGCGTGAATGGAGCCAGGAATGGCGAAGACATCTTTGCCCTGCTCGGCGCTCAGGCGAGCCGTGATGAGAGAGCCTGATTTCAGCGTGGCCTCCACCACCAGTGTGGCGCGTGAGAGGGCGGCAATGAGTCGGTTTCGTCTGGGGAAATTGGCGCTGATGGGGGCACTGCCCAGAGGATATTCGCTGATGATCACGCCATTTTGGGCAATGCGATGTGCCAAGGTATGGTGCGCTTTGGGATAGACCCTGTCCAATCCTGTTCCAACGACAGCTATCGTCAGGGCGTGGTCTGCCTGGCTGCTGAGCGCACCTTCGTGAGCGGCGCCGTCAATGCCAAGCGCCAATCCACTGACAATCGTCAAACCTGCTTGTGCCAGCGTTTTGGAAAAAAGACGGGCGTTTTCTGCGCCCTGCGGCGTTGGGTTGCGGCTGCCTACGACAGCCAAACATCGGTGACGGTCGATGGGTAAGTATTTAGCTACTGAATCAATAGCTACTAACGCTTGACTGTCAAGCGTTACAGGCCGATTTTCCATAAATTGTGCATTACCCAAAAGGTAGAGCATCAAGGGCGGGTCATCGAGTTCAAGCAGAGCTTGGGGATAGCCGGCATCGCCTAGCGTGAGCACTTGGCGCTGATGCGCATCAGGCGCGCTGTGCTGTAGCCAATCCCACGTGGTGGCCAGCAAAGAGGCAAGCTCTGGCGGTGTGGCCACCAAAGCACTGACCTGTGCAGACGAAACCACCTGTTGCAAGGCGCTAACCGATTGCGTAAAAATGGCTTCAGGAACACCAAATGCCCCCAGCAGCTTGCGTGCAGTGACGTTGCCGACACCCGCGCTCTGCGTGAGCCGCAGCCAGGCTTCAAGCTCTTGACGTTGTATCGTCATTAACGAGGGCTGATGAGCCGGTCGCCGGCCTTGACCCCCTGGTCGATGTCCAGCACCAAAGCGTAAGATGCTTTCTCAAACGGCAGGAACACCATGAGCAGGCCACTGCGTTCATCGGGCAGTTTGATTTGTGGCAGGCTGGGGTCGGTTTTGTCAATCAGACGACTGCCGTCATTCATGATGGCCATGACATGACCGCTCTCGATGCCGTCTCGCGTTCCCTTGTTGATGGCCACCACCTGATTTTGTGCGGCATTGGCTACGGCACTGCCGTAGACCGACACAATGCGCGCCTCCAGTGACACGGGTGATGCATGGGGCACATAGCTTTGAATCTGGCGGGGAGGATCGGGCAACAGACGGTCTCCCACACGCATTTCTTCTTTGGCAGCAATGATGTCAATGGTGGCGGGAACAATGTCAGTCAGTCCTTTGCCTTGTGCATCCATGCGGCTTTGGGTGGTCTCGCTACGCTGCAATTTGGCAGTACCCACATATCGCGCTTCATAGCCAAGCACTTCACCGGTCAGGGGGTCTTTGAGTGCCGTAGCGTTGCGAAACACGCGAAAGATCTGGTATTTTTTGGTAGTGTCATCCTGCAAAGGGTAACCGGCTGGGCCGCGGGCGTAGGCGCGATCTCCTCGTGTGAGTAACACACGGCCTTCCTGCGTGGCCACAATGCGCGCCGCCGTGCCCAGGTTGGCATCATCCGCAATAATGGGTTCGGCCAAAAAAGGTTCGATCAGGTGACTTTTCAAGGTAGGCAAGGCACCCGCGCTGATGTTTTCAATGCGGGTACGTGGCGATATTCGAACCGTGTTTAAGTCACCAGGCGCATTACCGTTACCGTCTATTCCCAGGCGCAACCGCGCACGACCATCACGTGTGTCCAGAAACAAAGTTTGCCCGGGATAAATAAGATGCGGGTTTTTGATGTCTGCCATGTTCATGCCCCACAGTTCAGGCCAGCGCCACACACTTTTAAGGAACAATCCAGAAATGTCCCAGAGAGTGTCTCCTGCTCGTATGGTGTAGCTGGGGGGTGCGTTGGCTGCCAACTCGCTCAAGGCGACACCGCTTTGCGACACTTGCTCGGCAGTGGAGCGCTGCGCCGCCGTGGGAGGAGGGAGTTTCGCCAGAGACAATGTGCAAAGCAGGGACGCAGCGGCCAGAGCCAGCGTTGGCGCAAGGGTGTGAAAAGAAAGTTTGTTCATGGTATTTTGCATTCTGTTGAATGGTGTGGTATTTTGCACCAGTCCAAAGTCACATCAAGCGACAAAGCCAGTTCTCGAGTTCCTGGGGTGCGATGTAAAGTGACGTGGAGCAGCCAATATGGATACATACAAGGAAAAGAGTGAGGCCAATTTATTCGCCTATTTTACTACCAAAAAGATAGCTAACTACGCAAGCAGGACGGGCGCTAGAGGCAGATTTGTTATACCAAAACACTCACTCAAGTTCGCGCAGCTTGACGGGTGAATATTGCTTCACATCACTTTGAATGTAACCGTTTAGACCCCACCATCGTCATTCCCGCGAAGGCGGGAATCCAGACTACCTTTGTACCTTGGTAAACCAACATGCACTGGATTCCCGCCTTCGCGGGAATGACGGCATTTGACATGAGGTCTAAACGGTTACCTTTGAATCGCACCCCAGTTCTTGAGAAAATAGCGAAAATAGCAACATATATTTCAACCGACATCATGGCTCTACTCCCCATTCTTTGCTACCCTGACCCCAAATTGCACACCAAAGCCAAACCTGTGGAAGACTTTGGTGCTCGTTTGCGGACATTGATTGATGACATGCTAGTGACCATGTACAGCGCCAAAGGCATTGGTTTGGCAGCCACCCAAGTGAATGTGCATGAGCAGTTGATTGTGATCGATGTCTCTGAGCGTCGTAACAACCCTTTGGTGCTGATCAACCCCAGGCAAGTCTGGATCAGTGATGACACACAATTCAGCGAAGAAGGTTGTCTGTCTGTTCCTGGTATTTACGATCAGGTGCAGCGTCATACCTGCGTCAAAGTCGAAGTGCAAGACACCCAAGAACGGCCGCGGTTGATGGAGGCAGAGGGTCTGTTGGCCGTTTGCATTCAGCATGAAATGGATCATCTGTTGGGCAAGGTGTTTGTAGAGTACCTTTCCCTGCTCAAGCGCAAACGCATCAAGACCAAAATGCTCAAAGCCCAGCGAGAGAACCACGAATGAGACTTGTTTTTGCGGGTACACCCGAATTTGCAGCCGTTGCGCTGTCTCATTTGTTGGCAGACGGGCATGAGGTGGTGTTGGTTTTGACCCAGCCTGACAGACCGGCTGGGCGCAAAATGAAAATGCAGGCATCCAAGGTCAAGCAACTCGCCCAGCACCACAACATTGCCGTGGTTCAGCCGCGCAGTTTGCGTCTTGACGGCACCTATCAAAGCGATGCCCGGACAGCGCAAGCCGCCCTGCAAGCCACACATGCCGATGCCATGGTTGTGGCCGCCTACGGGCTGCTACTGCCGCAGTGGGTGCTGGATGCTTTTCGCTTGGGCTGCTTTAATATTCATGCCTCATTGCTACCGCGCTGGCGAGGTGCTGCGCCCATCCACCGTGCCATTGAAGCCGGTGATGCCCACAGTGGGGTGACCATCATGCAGATGGACGCAGGGCTGGATACGGGTGCTATTGCTGCGATGGAGTCACTGCCCATTTTGGACACCGACACCACCGGCACGCTGCATGACAAACTGGCACAAATGGGGGCCTGCCTGATGGTACAAGTCTTGAAGTCTTTGGAACACATGGCACTTCAACCCCAGCCACTGACAGGCATCAGTTACGCTGCCAAAATTGACAAGCGCGAGGCTCAAGTCGATTGGTCTGTGCCAGCGCAAACCCTATGTCGCAGGGTGCGTGCTTTCAATCCATCCCCCGGTGCATTCACTTTATGGGAAGGTGACCTACTCAAAATCTGGTCGGCACAAGTGGCTGATACAAAAGCGCCCAAGTCTGCAAGTTATGGACAAATTATGGCTGTAACCCTTGCTGGTATTGCGGTGGCAGCTATTGATTCAATAGTGTTATTGACACAGGTGCAGCGCTCTGGCGGTAAGCGTTTGGCCTTGGCAGATTTTTTGCACGGCACTCATCTGCAGCCAGGGCAGGTTTTTGGTACACCTTCCACATCACGTTGAATCGCACCCATTGTGAACGGCATGGGATACCAAATGGTTTTTCTGAGTCTAGCTAGAATACGTTCACTAATTTTTATCAAACGGTCTATGGACATAATTTGTTTTTCCTCTACGTATTCACGGCATATAGTGTCAGTTTCACTGGTGCTGATTCAGACAGACCAGACTGACAGATATTTCAAGCCTTTGCCATTTTGAAAGAGTGTCAATTCATGGAAACAACGAACTCCAATTCATATCAGCGCCTTAATGCAGCGCGTGGTATAGGAATGATGGGATCTCAGCTTAGCCTGTGCAAAATTTTGAAAACTGTGGTCGATAGCATGGTGGCCGATTTGCCCAAAATTGACGCTGCACTGCTGTCAGAAGATGTCCCCGCAGCCAATCGCATACTGCACGCCATCAAGGGTTATATGCCCATCTTTGCTTGCGATGCCTTGGTCGCACAAGTCACTACCCTAGAAAAAATCAGCAAGACTGAGCCTGCTGCTGTTGTGCTGCCTCTTTACAGGGAACTTGCTCCCGAACTGCAGGCACTCATCGTTGAAATTCGCGCTTTTCTGGCGAAAAATTGAAACCCCTGGTGTCAACCTGGGAAGTTTCTTGTATTGCAGTGAAGCATTTACCATTCAAAGAATGCTTTGTTTTCATAAATTTACAACAGTCAATTTCGTCTGTGTTTTATAAGATAGGTTCAAAATGAGAATCTCACTTGCCCGGATTCTGGTCGTTGAAGACGATGAAGTGATGCGCAGTTTTGTGGTCAACAGCTTGCGTCGTCTTGGCATTCAGTCTATTGAGACCGCATCAGATGGTGTGAGCGCTTTGCGTGCCATGATTGTCTTCAAGCCCGATCTGGTTTTGACAGATGTTCACATGAAACCCATGGATGGCATTGAATTTGTTCAGCAATTGCGAACACACAGCAGCCCCATGGTGAAAAATATGCGCGTGATTTTCATGAGTGCAGATGCCAGCACCGCCACGCTGGAGACGACCATGCCGCTGGGCACTTTCGGGTACATCGTCAAGCCTCCTCGTCTTGAAACCTTACAAGCCAAAATTGAGCTGGCCTTGCGTTGACACATTAGCCCATTTTTAAGGCCATAATGACCATGTTTACGCCTGCAACCGCAATTTTGCGTCCCTTGTCAGGGCGTACACGTTTTTGGACGCTTCCTTCTCCATTGCTGATCGCATTGGGCATCATTGTCTTGATGCACTTCGTTGAATGCAGTCCAGATTCAAGCAGCGGCTGGCGGGTCACGATGGTGGCCGTGTTGGGTGTAGCACTTTGGGTCTATTTTCAGGCGGCGTTTTTTCAGATTACCCAGACAGAACGTGATCGAACCGAAAACGCGATGCGTTTAGTATCGCAAGGCAACCTCACCAATACATCCGATGGGGGTGTGAGCACCTTGGGCAATTTTGGGCGACACCTTGAAATCATGATTGCCAACATGTCCAGCATGGTGGCCAACATTCGCACGGCTGCTGTCTTGCTGGGCGACACCGGCAAAAAGCTGGTCGATGACACCCGTTCACTTGCCGAGCGGGCAGAGGCACAAGGCCAGCATCTGCAACAAACTTCCCTTCATGTCAAGCGCGTCAGTGAAACCGTGGCACGCAATGCGGCTGCGGCGCACGAGGTCAGCATGATGACATCGAGCTTGCACCATGAGGCCGACTCGGCCGGTACCATGATGAACGATGCTGTGCGGAGCATGGGACCTTTGGAGGTGACATCGAAACGCATGTCTGAAATCATTGGCGTGATTGACGGCATTGCTTTTCAGACGAATCTGCTCGCTCTCAATGCTGCTGTTGAAGCTGCTCGTGCCGGTGAACAAGGCAGGGGTTTTGCGGTAGTGGCCTCTGAAGTGCGAAACCTGGCCAAACGCAGCCAGACGGCTGCTGCTGAAATTCGCGGGCTGATTGCAGAGTCTTCCGCAAGAGTGGGTGAAACTGTCCAAAGCATCAAGCACATCAACGACAACATGGTCAGTCTTATTTCTGGCATTGCGGAAATTGCCATGAATGTGAACGTCATGGCCGAAGGCAGTGCCACTCAAAGCGCAGCCCTTGAAGAAGTGGTTCACGCTGTGGGCGACCTAGATGTTTTGACACAGGAAAATGCTGCCTTGGTCCATCGGGCAAGCACCAACTCTGACCGCCTGATCGACCAAGCCTCTGTTTTGGAAATCTCGGTAGGAGACATTCAACTTCGCCAAGGTACTGCCGATCAAGCCCGTCAACTGGTGTTTGATGCCTTGGTGCATATTCGCACTACCGATGATGAGCAAGCTCTGCGCGATTTTCATGATCCCCGCAAGGCGTTCATTGACCGTGATATGTACATCTTTATTTTTGACCGAGACGGTTTTTATTCAGTTCACGGTGCCATGCCCGAAAAAGATGGCTCTGACTTGCGTGACATGCCGGGCGTAGATGCTGAAAAATTGATTGCTGATGCCTGGGGCTTGTGCGATACAGAACAAGGTGGCTGGGTGACCTACAGCATTCTCAATCCAGTCTCCCTTATGGTGCAGTCCAAGACATCGTATGTTGTACCACTGGACGAGAATCATTTGTTGGGATGCGGCTGCTACTTCAATTCTCAATGGCTGGACGCATGACAAGGTCGGTTACCCAAGCGCAGCCAGATTTGCAAAATGCGCTGGCTTTGGTTGATTTGAGTGAGCAAATATTGCCTGTGTGGGCGCGTCAACTGGTTTCTTCATGCCAACATTCCGAGGAAGCCGTTCAACAAATGCTGGATGCTTTTGATGAGCTGGGTCCACATCTTGATTTGGCTGTTCGTCAGTCCAAGGAAATTACGGCGGCCTTGGCGCAAAGTGAGGGTGGCATGACCCAACTCGCTCAAGCGTGTGGTGATGTTTTGCTACCTGTGTTAAGCGGTTGTACACCAGAGGCTGTTGAAGCGATCCATCGGGTGATCGCCATGATCACCTCCTGTGTAGAGGCGCTGGAGAATATCGCCAAACCTTTTGCTCGCGAAACCCAGATTGTCAGTTTGCAAGTGGATCGCATGTACGAAGGTTTTCAGTACCAGGATCGCATCAGTCAGATGCTCACTTTGTTGCATCAGGACATGAATCGTTTGCAGCAGGCCATTCATCAGTCTGATACTTCGGTGAACGCTGCAAAATGGCTTGAACGCCTGGCGGCCACCTATGTGATGTCGGAGCAACATCAACAGCATGACGACACAGAAGGTGCTGTGGTGGATGATGGAACTACTTTTTTTTGAGGTAACAAGAAGATATGGCACAAACAATTATGGTGATTGACGACTCAGCCAGCTTGCGCCAGGTGGTCTCCATGGCCCTGAAGGGGGCGGGTTATGAGGTGTTGCAAGCAGGTGACGGTCAAGCTGCCCTGGCTTTCCTTGATGGCCGCAAAATCCACATGGCAGTTTGCGATGTCAACATGCCTCGCATGAATGGTATTGAATTTGTGAGAGCAGCCAGAGCGTTGCCCAACTATAAATTTTTGCCCGTGTTAATGCTCACCACTGAAACTCAGGAATCCAAGAAAGCAGAAGGCAAGGCTGCCGGTGCCAAGGCCTGGATGGTCAAGCCGTTTTCACCGGCATCGTTGTTGAATGCGGTTTCCAAACTGTGCCTACCCTGAACTGCTAACCCGTAATGATAGGGTCAGTCACGGTTTTATGTATCAGTGATGTTTTAACAGGTAACAGGAATATGCCATGAGCAAACCCTTCGAGCTTCCCGAAGAGATGACCATTTACAGCGCCGTTGAAACGCGTGACAAACTGCTGGCCTGGGTGAGCGAGCAAAGCGTCAAAAATGCAGACGTGCTTGTGGTGTCTGCGGCAAATGTCGCTGAAATTGATGGCGCTGGATTGCAACTGTTGGCTGCCCTGGTCAATATGGATCATCCCTGGAAAATTCTTCAACCCAGCGCTGTTTTTTCATACGCCTGTGATGCCATGGGCTTGACGCAGTGGCTCATGCCCTCGTCACACTCCTCACACTCATCTTGAACCATTGAAAAGGTAAATACCATGAGTCATGATGCAGACCAGGACTTTATTGCTGCGGCCATGCCCGCGTTCATCAGCGAGGCCAGCGAGCAAACCCAGGCCATTGAATCTTTGTTGCTTGAACTGGAAGAACAGCCTGACAACCGTGAGTTACTTGACAATTTGTTTCGCTGCGCCCATACGGTCAAAGGCTCGGCGGGTATTTTTGGTTTGAACAAAGTGGTGGACTTTGCACACCATGTTGAAACCCTGCTTGATAAATTGCGAGAAGGTGACATTCATCTTTCGCCTGAGTTAAGCACCTTGCTGCTGCAATGCAATGATCAAATTAAATTTTTGGTCGAAACGGCATCAGATGAGGCTGCGGACACCGCAGACCAAAAAGACCTGCGGGCAGATTTGGTTATTCAGTTGTGCGCTTACATCGAAAGCGTGGCCTCTGCTGCTGCCGACGCTGTCACCGCTGATGCCTTGGCATCGAGCCATACGCCGATCATGACGGTATGGAACATTTCTGCCCGTTTTGGTGCAGATACTTTTCGCAATGGCATGGACCCTTTGTCCATTGCCAAATACTTGAAAGTTTTGGGCAGGGTCAAGTCCATGGTGTGTGGCATGGATGCTGTGCCTGCACTGGTAAACCTTAACCCCGAAACCTGTTACTTGAGCTTTGTGATGGCGCTTGAATCCAAGGCCTCGCGTGAAGAGATTGAAGGTGCTTTCAGCTTTGTGGCCGATGACTGTGAGCTTGACATCAAAGCGCCAGAGAGTGTCGAGCAAAAGCTTGTTCGTGCCATTGAAAATATGCCAGACACCCCTCGTTTAGGCGATATGTTGGTGTCGGTCGGCGCTGTCAGTCAAAACAAACTGACCGAAGCGCTCTCACATCAAGAGCTGACAATGCCCGCTGCGTCGGGTGAAAAGCCCAAAATTGGCAATCTTTTAGAGGCCTCCGCCGGTGTCGCCCCCGAAGTGGTTGAGGCAGCTCTCAACAAGCAGCAAAAAGCGCGCGAAACCACTGTTGGCGAAGAAAACCGTTATATCCGTGTTCAGGCCGATCGTCTTGATGCCGTCATCAACTTGCTGGGCGAGTTGGTTATTGCAGGAGCAGGTGCCAATTTGCTGGCACGTGAAACTCGCAACATGGCCCTGATTGAAGCCAATTTGCACATGAACAGTTTGATTGAGGAAATTCGCAACGGTACTCTGGGTTTGCGCATGGTGCCTGTGGGTGAAACCTTTAGCCGATTCAGGCGCGTGGTTCGAGACACCGCATCGAGCCTTGGCAAAGAAGTGAACTTTGAAATTGTGGGTGGTGAGGCCGAGCTTGACAAATCCATGGTCGAAAAAATTGCCGACCCCCTGATGCACCTGGTACGCAACTCGCTCGATCATGGGCTTGAGCCACCGCAAGAGCGTGTGGCAGCGGGCAAACCATCTATGGGTCGTCTGGTGTTGAGCGCACGTCATGAAACCGGGGCCATTTTGATTCGCATTGAAGACGACGGTCGTGGCATTAACCGTGAACGTGTGCTGCAACGTGCCTGGAATCGTGGCTTGGTTGAACCCGGCATGGTGCCTAGTGACGATGCCATCAACATGTTGATTTTTGAGGCCGGTTTTTCAACAGCAGATCAGGTCACCAACCTGTCAGGTCGTGGGGTGGGCATGGACGTGGTGCGTCGCAACATTGAAGCACTGCGGGGTTCCATCAAGCTCCGTAGCAGTCCAGGGCATGGGTTACAGGTGGATATTCGCTTGCCACTGACCCTGGCCATCATTGACGGCTTTTTGGTGGGTGTGGGCAAGGCCAAGTTTGTGTTGCCATTGGGTTCGGTGGTGGAAGTGATTGAAGCGGGGGGGCAGAATGTGCGTGTGGATGCCGCAGGCCGCCATTGCGTGGAGTTGCGTGGCGCTGTGTTGCCGGTGGTTCGCTTGCGTACCCTCTACAGTGTGGAGTCCACCCTGCCGGATCGCACCAGCGTGGTGGTGGTAAGTTCGCCACGTGGAAAATACGGTATTGAAGTTGAAGTTCTGCTCGGCCAGCAGCAAACCGTCATCAAACCTTTGGGGCGCTTGTTCAAAACCTTGCGTGGCATTTCAGGCTCCAGCATTTTGGGCAGTGGTGAAGTGGCGTTGATTCTGGATGTGGTGTCTCTGGGTGAACTGGTGACTGCTGAAGTTGCCAGCGTTAGCCTCAGCGTGTGAGCATGTGTTGATTTGGGTTGGTGTTATTTTTTATCTTGAAAGGGTTATGCCATGAAAAAAATTGTTGCCGTCTTGTGTTTTACTTTTGCCACCCTGCTGGCAGCACCTTGGGCCCATGCTGATGGTTTCAAAGACCTTCGATCCAAAATGATGGTCGCCAGAGAAACTCTGGTGACGCTTGCCACCGATAAAACAAAGCGCGGTGCAGAGCAGCAAAAACTGGTGCAAGATACGGCTAATGCTGCGAGTGCATTGTTAAACCAGCTCAAAGCGCCCGAAGGCAAAGAGGCTCAGTTCAAGGCGTTGGTTGAAACCTGGGGCGCATTCAAAAAGACCCGTGAAACCGAATTGGTTCCGCTGATTTTGGCTGGCAAGGAAGACGAAGCCTTGAAACTGGCAGGTGGCATTCAAAAAGAGCGCATCAACAAGTGTTTGAGCTTGCTCGGCGAACTTGGCGGTTAATGTGAAAAAACCTGAGAGAGTGCATATCACCCTGACGTGCTTATGTGCCGAGGGCAAGATGCCCTCGCTCCCAGGGTTTACCTTCATATCCAATCACACGGCTTGAATAATCAAAAAAATGAGCAACATGCCGATGCTGGATTTTGGGAATCATTTTGCCCTCTAACCCTTGTCCATCATGCGTTGATAGCTATCTTTGTAGTAGCATTCCCTGAGCATTTTTTCCCTGCAAGTTGAATTTGAAAAGACTAAAAAAGGACAGTGGTATGAGTCTTAAGAATATGAAAATCGGGACTCGTCTGTCCTTTCTTTTGGCTCTGTTGTCTCTTGTGTTGCTCATCACCGGGTGGGTTGGCCTGCGCGCAGCCAGTGAAGCCAACACCAAAATGGAACACCAGTATTCCAACGGCATGATGCCACTGGAATATATGTCAAGCATAGAAAGCCTGATGCAGGCCAACCAGATGCTTATTCTCAGGGCTATCATCAATCCGTCAGCCGACAATTCAAAACGTGCGGTTGAGGGGGTAACCGGCAATATTGCCACCATCACCACCACGCTCAAGTTGTTCCACGCCACAGCCAATTCTGAAGCACAACAAAAGCTGATCGCCGACCTGGAAGTCAAACGAGCCGCGTTTGTTAAAGATGGCTTGGACCCCATGGTGGATGCACTCAGAGACAATAGTCCGGGGCGCGCCCTGCTGGTGGACGAGACCCTCACTAACCGTTGGGAAGAACTGGCACCTGTCATTCAAGGCATTAAAAAAATGCAGCTTGAAAACTCCAAGGCAGCTTACATCCTGTCCCATGCCAGCGCCAACACCACCCGAAATGGCATTATCCTGACCATGGTCGCAGCACTTGCGTTCACCATGGTGTCAGGCTACTTTTTGATCAGAAGCATCACTGCACCCATGCGCCATGCCGTCTCAGTTGCGCAAGATGTGGCTGTCGGCAAGTTCGATGTCACTACAGACATCTACCCCCAGAATGAAACAGGCCAGTTGCTCAGTGCCATGGCCACCATGCAAGGGGTGTTGGGGCAGTTTTTGGATGCTCAAAATGAAATGGCGCATCAGCACGACCAAGGCATGCTCGATTACCGGATGCCCACAGAGCATCTGCAAGGCTCTTATCGATCGATGGCCGAGTCGGTGAACCAATTGGTGCAGTCGCATATTGCGGTCAACATGAAGGTCGTTGAGGTCATGCAGGCCTATACCGAGGGTCACTTGGATTTGCAAATGGATCGACTCCCGGGCCAAAAAGCACGCATTACCGAGGCCATGGACAAAGTTCAGGTCACCATGAAGTCAGCCCAAGAAGCCGCCACCTTCAACGAGCGCATTCGCACTGCACTTGATACCGTGTGTGTGACAGTTTCCAATGCCCAGGCTTTGCTGGTGCATGCATCGCCGTCGGCCAAAGAACTTCTGAAACTTTTGGGTGGCTCCGGCTTTGATACCGACAAGTTTTACGGCAACAAACTGAGCAGTCTGTTCAAAGACCCTCAGCACGTCATACGTTTCGACGAGGCTGTGCGATCAGGTGAAACAGTGGATATGGAAGTTCAAGGTCGCCATCTGCGCCTGCTCGCCAAGCCGGTACGTGACAGCCACGGCACACCCATGGGGCGAATCACTCAATGGATTGACCGCACTGACGAAATTGCATCAGAACAAGAACTTGACACCATGGTCCATGCAGCCACGCAAGGCGACTTTCATGGCAGACTTCGCACAGACAACAAAACTGGATTTTTTGCCAAAATTTCAAACGGCATGAACCAACTGATGGACATCAGCGAACAAGGTCTTGAAGATGTCGCTCGTGTCATGCTCGGTGTGGCACAGGGTGATTTGACTCAGCGAATCACCCATGAATACCACGGTTTGTTTGGTCGCGTCAAAGACAGTGTGAACACATCCAGTGACAATCTGACTCGTGTGATTGGTGAAGTTCGTGGAGCGTCAGACGCGCTTACCAGCGCAGCCAACCAGTTGAGCATTACCGCACAATCCTTGAGCCAGGCCGCCAGCGAGCAAGCCTCATCGGTTGAAGAAACCACTTCGCAAATTGAAGTGATGTCGGTCTCCATCAACCAAAACAGCGATAACGCCAAAATCACAGACGGCATGGCGACCAAAACCACCCATGAAGCCAAAGATGGCGGAAGCGCCGTCAGTCATACGGTGGTAGCTATGAAACAAATAGCATCCAAAATTGGTATCGTCGATGACATTGCCTACCAAACCAACCTGTTAGCCCTCAATGCAGCCATTGAAGCCGCCAGAGCAGGTGAGCACGGCAAGGGCTTTGCAGTAGTGGCTGCCGAGGTTCGCAAACTGGCCGAACGCAGCCAGGAAGCCGCCAGGGAGATTGGAGAACTGGCGCTCAGTAGCGTCACGACCGCTGAGCGTGCGGGTAAATTGTTAAACGAAATCGTACCCAGCATTCAAAAAACCAGTGAACTGGTTCAAGAAATTGCAGCAGCCAGTTCAGAGCAAAGTGAATCTGTCACACAAATTGGTGGTGCCATGGGGCAATTAAGCCAAGCCACCCAGCAAAACGCCAGCGCAGCAGAAGAACTGGCAGCCACCAGCGAACAACTCTCAGGCCAGGCCGGGCAACTTCAGCACAGTATTGCATTTTTCAACACGGGTGAAAAGGTAAGCCAAAAGGACAGCCGCCAGTTTTTGCGGGAGCGTAGCAGAGGTGGTGTGGCATCCTTGCTGGCTACTTCTGTTCGCAAAATAGGCATCGGGAATTTCAAATCCTATTAAGCATATGGTCAACAATAAGTTTTTCATTTGGCTCATCCGATTTGGGCGCACTGCATCGTTACAAATCGCTGACGTGGCTGGGCCGGCCATACTGCGCGATTTGCGCTTGGCATGGCATCTTTAACTTTGACGGCCAAATGCACAACTTATTGTTGACCATATCCTGACGAAAAAAACCATCGTTTTCTGGCAAGTCTCAACCACCATGGAGTTTTTATATGAATTTTCGTAACCTCAAAATTGGTACACGCCTTTTTATCACCTTCGGGCTGATTGTGTTTTTTTCGGTGATCATGGCTATTGTGGCCGTGATAGACATCTCCAGCATTCAATCCAATCTGGAAGAGGTGGTCACCAGTAACTTCGTCAGAATCCGTATCAACACCAAGTTGGCAGAATCTGTGCATGTCGTTGCGAGGGTGGTGCGATCATCGATCCTTTACGAGGATGTAGCGGCCAGGAAGCGGGAAGTGGCAAGATTCAATCAAGCGCGCGAAGACTACGTCAAAGAGTGGGAGGTTTTGCAAACTCTTTCCGTCAGTGACATTGGCAAAGCCAACCTCGAAAAAATTGCACAGGCCAAAGTGAAGGCGCTTGAACTTAATAACAAAGTGCTGGAGTTGGCGCAGGACTACAAAATCCCGGAGGCAACTGCCTTGCTGACCGCAGAGGCAGCTCCTGCCTTGACTTTATTGCTCGAAGCCATTGAAGAAAACCTCGCCTACTATGAAAACGAGAACAAGGCAGATTTTGAAAAGTCTGAGGTGGAGTACCGGTTAACCCGCAATGTGCTCATCGTTGTCAGTGTTTTGAATGTATTGTTTGCAATACTTTTTGGCTGGATGATGACTCGCTCCATCACTGCACCCATTTCCAAAGCGCTTCAGGTGGCAGATGACGTTGCCGATGGCAAGCTGGATGGCAATATTGTGGTGGACAGTCGTGATGAAACAGGTATTCTGATGCAGTCACTTGCCAAAATGCAGTCGGTTTTATGCCAGTTTCAAGCTGCCCAGCAGGATATGGCTGCCCAGCATGACAAAGGCCAGATTGACCACCGCATGCCTACCCAAGGCTTGCCCGGGGCTTACGGTGTGATGGCCGAGTCCACCAACAGCATGGTGCAGTCTCACCTTGCCGTCACGATGAAAATTGTCGAAGTGGTGTCTGGTTATACCGAAGGCAAACTCGATGTTGCCATGGATCGCCTGCCTGGCCAAAAAGCGCGTATCAGCGATGCCATGGACAAAGTGCAACTCACTTTGCGTGATGCGGCACAAGCTGCGAGTTTTAACTTGCGAATCCGTCAGTCGCTGGACAGTCTGCCAGAGTGCGTGACAGTTTCGGATGCCAACACCATTTTTGTCCACGCCACGCCGGCTGCCAAACAAATGCTGAAATTAGTGGGTGGCCCCGGCTTTGATGCGGACAAGTATTACGGCAACAAACTCAGCAGCATGTTTAAAAATCACGACATGGCAGCCAAGTTTGACCATGCGCTGCAATCAGGCCTTGCAGAGGATGTTGAGATGGAGGGGCGTCAGATGCGCTTGCTGGCCAAGCCTATCCTGGACAACGCAGGCCAGAACATTGGGCGTGTCACGCACTGGGTGGATCGCACCGAAGAAATGGCTTCCGAGCGCGAAGTGGCTCATATTGTGACTGCGGCCGGTTTGGGTGACTTCTCACATCGTATCAAAACCGAGGGCAAAACGGGCTTCCTGGCCAACCTGAGTACAGGTATGAATGAACTTGTACAGACCTGCGAACAAAGTCTGAACGATGTTGCTAATGTGCTCGCCACTGTGGCTGAAGGCGACTTGACCCAGCGCATCACACGCGACTACCACGGTTTGTTTGGCAAGGTCAAAGACAGCGTCAATGCATCGAACGACAACCTGACCCGCGTGATTGGTGAAGTGCGAGGTGCGGCAAATGCCCTCACCGGTGCGGCCAGTCAGGTGAGTGCTACCGCCCAGTCCTTGAGTCAGGCGGCCAGTGAGCAAGCGGCATCGGTTGAAGAATCTACTTCGCAAATTGAGGTCATGTCGGTGTCCATCAACAAAAACAGCGACAACGCCAAAGTGACCAATGGCATGGCCACCAAAACCACCAAAGAGGCCAAAGACGGTGGAAGCGCCGTCAGTCATACGGTAACAGCTATGAAAAAAATAGCATCCAAAATCAGTATCGTTGATGACATTGCCTACCAAACCAATTTGCTGGCATTGAACGCCGCCATTGAAGCGGCCAGGGCAGGTGAACATGGCAAAGGCTTTGCGGTGGTGGCAGCCGAAGTTCGCAAGCTCGCTGAACGTAGCCAGGAGGCCGCCAAGGAAATTGGTGAGCTTGCGCAAAGCAGCGTGACCACTGCAGAGCGTGCCGGTAAATTACTCGAAGAGATCGTTCCCAGCATTGAAAAAACCAGTGAGCTGGTGCAAGAAATTGCAGCAGCCAGTGCAGAGCAGAGCGAATCTGTCACTCAAATTGGTGGCGCGATGGGGCAGCTCACCCGAGCTACACAGATCAATGCCAGTGCATCTGAAGAACTGGCAGCGACCAGTGAAGAGCTTTCAAGCCAGGCGGGGCAACTGCAGCAAAGTATTGCATTTTTTAATACGGGTGTTGATCAACCCACTGGGAAGAGTCATCAAGCATTGCCAGTACTCAAAAGTCGCACGGGAGCCACTCTCCGATCCAGTACACCCCTGCTTTCTACCTCTGTGCGCGGTTCAGGGTCTGGTCATTTCATACCCTACTAACTTGTAGGACCACCGCTCTATCCATTAGCCATCAAAGCTATTTCACCTGAGTCCACTCATCGTGCTTTTCTATGCACTCAAGGTCGTCCTCTCAGCCGTTGTCATCGTGGCTGTGTCCGAGATTGCAAAGCGCCATTCCGGCATGGCTGCGCTGTTGGCCGCTCTTCCGCTTACCTCTTTGTTCGCCTTCATTTGGTTACACGTCGAGGGGTCGTCTTCCACGTTCATCGGGGAGCTTTCAATGCAAGTGTTCTGGCTCGTTCTGCCATCGCTTGTCTTATTTTTTGTACTGCCCGTTTTGCTCAAGCTGGATATGAACTTTTGGTTGAGCTTGGGTATTTCGGCAGCAGCAACCACCGCGTGTTACTGGGTCATGCTGCCGTTGCTGCGCAAGGTTGGAGTTCAGCTATAAAGCTGCGGCCAAAGGCTCTCATTTGTTGATATTCAAATTCGCCGCCAAGGCTCGTCAATACTGCATAGTTTGCTATTATTTTGATATGTTATTAAGTAGAAAATGGGTGGCTGCTGTCTTATCTTTCATTGAGTCGGTTTTACCATTCCCAGGAACGTTGAAATGAAATTGAACGATTTGAAAATTGGCATCCGTCTGATGCTTTTGTTGGTGGTATTGGTCGTGGTACTGATTGCCATCGCCGCGACAGGGCTTCGCTCGCTGGGTATGGCCAACGAAAGGTTGAAGACGATGCAATCTGACCAACTGGTGCCACTGAACCAGTTGGCCCAAGTGGAATCGCTTATGCAGGAGAATCAATTGCTGCTTTCGCGCGCTGTGTCCAATTCTTCCGTCGAAAATTCTGCGGCTGCGGTCCAGCGTGTGACTGAAAACATTTCAAAAATTGCCAAGACATGGGAAGCCTACCGTGCCAACCAACTCACTGAAGAAGAGAAGAAGCTGGTGCAAAGTTTTCAGGTCAAACGCGAAGCATTTTTACAGAATGGCGTTCTTCCCATGGTTGAGGCTCTTCGATCCAACAGCGTTGACATGGCAAGTCTTTACGAACCCAATGTGGCTACGCTTTGGGATGAAGTGTCTCCCGTTATCAGAGGTTTGCAAAAGCTACAGATGGACGTGGCCAACGCAGAGTATCAACGTTCTCTGGCCAGTTTTGAAATCACACGCACGCTGGTTGTGGTGGTGCTGTTGCTTGCGATTGCATTTGCGCTTGGTTTTGGGTTTTACCTGATACGCAGTATCACCCTGCCCATGAAACTTGCAGTGGAACTTGCAGACAATGTGGCGGAGGGTCGGTTTGATAAAAAAATATTAACAACAAGCAAGGACGAAACCGGCCAAATGCTGGAAGCCATGGAAAAAATGCAGAATGTTCTAGGGCAATTTCAATCTGC